>JALGXY010000373.1 GCA_029824495.1 Fimbriimonadia bacterium | reverse complement strand
CAGCCTTTAGAATTGCAGCGATCGGCTGACCGACCGGCACGGTCTCATCGGCGTTGACCAGAAATCCTGTCAGGGTGCCTTTGCCAGGAGCTTCGAGTTCGACGACGGCTTTGTCCGTCTGAATTTCTCCGATAACTTCGCCGGATTTGACTGTATCGCCATCGCTCTTGGTCCACCGAAGGAGGGTTCCTTCCTCCATTCCGTCGCCCATCTTAGGCATGATCACTTCGGTCATTCGTCTTCTTTCTCCTCAGGCTCGTGCGGGTTGGATTCTACCTTGGACCCCTGCTCCTCGGACTGGTCTGTCCGGGGCTCTTGGTCTTGCTCAAAGTCGTACAGAAAGAGGCGCCGTCCACCCGAAATCGGCACCACTGTTCGCTGCGGCCTCAACTCCCGCGGGTTCAGTTCAGCATCTCCAGAGCGATTGCTGCTCCACCCAGGACGCCAGCATCGTCGATCATCTCTGCCTGAGTGATCTTCACATCATTAAACAGAGATGGGATGGCAACATACCGGCACTCTGTGATAGCCGGCTCCATCAACCACTTTCCAGATTTGGCGATCTGACCACCAACAGCAAAAACCTCAGGAGCAAAAATGTTGATCAGGGTGCCCATTCCAGCACCGAGTGCGATGCCGACTTCACGCCAGATGTCGATCGCAGTCTTGTCGCCCTGATCCGCAGCCATTGTGAGAATCTGCGGTGTGATCTTGGAGATGTCACCGTTCACCAGGTCTGGAATGATCGACTCCCGGCCACGCCGAAGACGATAGATCGCTCGCGTGATGATCGAGTCTCGCTGGCAGTAAGCTTCGAGCGCTCCGTATGAGCCAGCGTTGCAGTCGAGCCCACCTTGCCGGATCAGCAGGTGACCAAGCTCACAGCCGCCTTTGTTTCCTCCAAGAAGGAGCTGCGGGCCGCTCAGGCCGCCGCCCATCAAGCTTCGCGGCCCCAAGACGACGCCGCCTCCGACCCCAGTGCCTAAGGTGAGCAGAACCAGGCTCGATACATCGCCTTTTCCTGTGCCGAATCGGTATTCGCCGAGTGCGGCGCAGTTGGCGTCATTGGCTAGACAAACCGGGATTCCTGAGGCCTCTTCGAGCGGCTGCTTAATCTGGACGTTGTTCCAGCAATGAAAGACGCCGTCTATCGACTGGCCAAAATTGGGAGACCAGAGAACCAGTCCACTCTCATCATCAATGTGTCCTGGCATGGCCAAGCCGATCGCTTCTGGCTTAACTTCTGAGGATTCGATCGCTCCCTGAATCGCCTTGATCAGGCTGTCAAGAATCTCATCTTTGCCCTCTTGGGCGTTCGAAGGGTGCTGTTGTCTGGCGCCAGCAGGCGTCCCATTCTCGTAAAGAGCTTGGGCGCGAACGTTGGTTCCCCCGAGATCGATTCCGATCACACATCGTCTATCCGACATAAAGCCGCCCGATTATGGCTGGAACTCATGGTCCTGTTAGTGCTTTTTGATTCATACTCCTGGGACCTGCCGCATTTCCGGCAGTTCAGGTCGTAGATACGGCCAACTCAGCGAGTTAGAGGGACAATTTGGCATCAGCAGACATTTCACGGATCAGCAGCGCCATGGTTGACGAGATCGGTCAAGCGATCGTCGGCAAGAAAGAGACAATTGAAGAGTGCGTCCTGACGCTGCTCTGTGGTGGACACATTCTCATCGAAGATGTCCCCGGGGTCGGCAAGACAACTCTCGCCAAGGCGATCGCTTTGGCTATGGGTGGAGAATTCAGGAGAATCCAGTTCACACCAGACCTCCTTCCCACCGACATCACAGGCACGTCGATCTACCGACAAGGCACGGGCGAGTTTGAGTTTATCAAGGGCCCGCTCTTTGCAAACATCGTTCTTGTTGATGAGGTCAACCGTGCGACGCCGAAAACTCAGTCTGCACTGCTGGAGGCGATGGAAGAGCACCAGGTTTCTACCGATGGTGTGACCCGAGATCTGCCAGAGCCATTCTTTGTACTGGCGACGCAGAACAACATCGAAATGACGGGAACCTATCCATTGCCAGAAGCTCAGCTGGACCGGTTCTTCTCCAGAGT
>JALGXY010000372.1 GCA_029824495.1 Fimbriimonadia bacterium | reverse complement strand
CTCCTTGATCACAGAATGCAGCTCTGCAGACTCAGTGCGATACCAGTAGCCGACCCCAAAGAAGAGCGCGCATGAGAGCACCACAGCCCAGCCGCCGGCAACTGCAGCCAGACGCCTGCCATCAACTCGCTCAGACAACACGGCTCCTAGGAGCAGCGAAGCAGGAGCGATCGCAGGAAGGATGTAGTGCGGAAGTTTGGTCCCGCTGACAGAGAAGACTCCCAACAACACCAGAAACCAGATCCACAAATAGTGATGCAAAGGCGAACTACGAGTCTCCTTTTTGAACAGCCCGCCTCGAATCCCCGAGATCAGCCAAGGCTGCAGGCCGATCAAGAGCACCAGCGGAAAGTAGAACGGATACGACCAGAGGGGCGTCTGATGGGCCGCGTCCCCGCCTTGAAACCGCCCCAAATTTTGGGCCACCAAGAACTCGCTGACGAACAGATCCGGCTGCGCCAGCCAGGCAGGAACGTACCAGGTGGAAATCACTGTCAGACAGGCAGCTGCGCCCAAAAACCAGCCGCCGCTCAATCGAGGCTTGAGTGCAGGCATCCGCCAGATCATCAACCCGACAATCAGCAGGAACATGATCCCGAAAGACGGCCCCTTCGCCAAGACGGTCAGGCCCAGCAGGGCTCCTGATGATGCCATCAGCCAGAGGCGCCTACGACCCTCGACAAGAGTCGACTCCCAAAACACAAAAAGACAGGCTGCAAAGCAGAGAGCCAGCAGCGAATCGGTCAGCATCAGTCTGCCGATCAGGGCAGCCAAGAAGCTCCCGCCATATACAATGCCGCTGATCAGTCCGGCCTTCTCTCCAAAGTGCTTGCGGCCAAACCTGATGATTAGAATGACCAGCGCTAAGTGCGCCAAAACGGATGGCAGTCGCGGGCCCCATTCCTCACCAAAAGCCTGGATCGATGGGATTACGGTCCAGTAGATCAGAATCGGCTTCTCGAACCAGGGCAGGCCGTTGTACCAGGGCACAACCCAGTCCCCGCGGCTGATCATCTCTTGGGCAACAGCTCCGTAAAAGCCCTCGTCCATGTCCATCAGTCCGGTGGACCAGAATCCGACGAGCGGAAGAGCCGCAGCGAGCATCACCCACCAGCAGTTTCGGCTGAAATTATCCGTGATTCCGCCGCTCGACATCGAGTGATGAGTTTGGCACGAAGGGCTGCAGCGTCGGTATCCTGCTGCCGATGCCAAAGGCGTTGATACTGTGGGGCGGCTGGGACTTTCATGACCCTAAGCCGATTGCTGAGCTGTTCGAGTCGATCCTGTCCAAAGAGGGCTACGAAGTTGAGGTCACGAACGACCGAGAAAGGCTGACCGATTCTGAGATGATGAACAGTCTCGACCTCTTTGTTCCCCACTGGACTGCCGGCACTCTCACACCGGAGCAGCTGAAAGGAGCGGTCGAAGCCGTGCGTGATCACGGAGTCGGGATAGCTGGCTGCCATGGCGGCATGTGCGACGCCTTTCGATCTGAGCCGGAATGGCTCTTTATGACCGGCGGCCAGTTTGTTTCTCACCCTGGGCCAGTGGGACACAGCTACATCGTGGAGTTCAACCGTGCCAACCCGCACCCGATCTCTGAGGGCTTGCAGGATTTTCGGTTTGAAAGCGAGCAGTACTATCTGGTCGTAGACCCGGGGGTCAACGTGCTGGCAACCACAACCTTCCCCCAACCGGGGGCGGATGGTCCGCACACAGAAAACCCGTGCCAGATGCCGACCATCTGGACCAAAAAGTTTGGCAAGGGCCGCGTGTTCTACAGCGCGCTGGGACACTGCCGAGCAGAGTTCGATCGACCCGAACTGCCTGAGATCATGAAGCGCGGATTCCTCTGGGCATCGAAGTAAGCCGTGCCCAGCTTCAAAAAGGTTCGGAAGGTACCCTCCAACCCTTAATGAGCCTACTTCAGGTGATCCCCCTCGGCGGCTGCGGCGAGATCGGCAAAAACTGCACTGCTGTCGTCCAGGGTGACGACATTATCCTAGTCGACTGTGGCCTTAGCTTTCCTCATGAAGAGCTTTTGGGCGTCGACATTGTCATCCCCGACTT
>JALGXY010000371.1 GCA_029824495.1 Fimbriimonadia bacterium | reverse complement strand
ACAATAATGACTGGCGTGCCCCACTTGTCGATCGCTCCCACTGCGTTCGCAATCCTGTCGGCACCGACGGTTGTTGGCGGATGGCAGGTGACCGGCAGCCCGACTTCATCGCCGGTTCGAATAATGAGAGGCTCGACGCTGAGGCGGTCGCGGCAAAATGATTCGACTGCGGTGTTGAGTGAAGGGACCACGGATGAGATCGCAGCACCTGAAGCTTCGAACTCGATGCCCTCAAGGTCACAGAGCGATTTGAAGTGGACCGCCAACTCGTCTTCCGTGCGATTGTGGTCTGTGTCAAGACGCCAGACGTGAATCCAGTCTGAGCCGTCGTGAACGCCCGCCGCCATCTGTGTATTGCCGATATCAATCGCCCAAAGCATATGTCAGATCAACCTCCTGCATGATGCGGCCGCCCAGCCTGCCGATAATCGTCTCGGTCAGCTTCGAAGCCCACTCGTCTCGCAGCTCGCAGCTGTCTGCCTCGACCATGACACGAATCAGAGGCTGAGTGCCGCTCGGGCGAACATTGACCCTTCCTCGCCCTCTCAGAGCCTCTTCCGCCTGCTTCAAAATCAGCAGAGTCTGTTCGCTGGACAGCGCTTGTTCTTTTGCAGGGCTTTCGATGTTGATTAGGAGCTGCGGCCACGGCTCATATAGGTGAGCCAAGTCGCTGGAAGTCGAGCCGGAATCGCAGATCGCTTGGATCAGCATCAAGGCGGTCAGCAGGCCATCGCCTGTCGGTGCAGACTGCGGGAAAATCAGGTGTCCGCTCTGCTCGCCGCCCAGCAGTCCGCCCGTCTCGACAAGCCGCTGAGAAACGTACTTGTCACCGACACTCGCCCGCTCCAGCTTGATCTCCATCGAATTGAGAAACGCCTCAAATCCGCCGTTGCTCATCACGGTTCCAACAAGGCTCCTCGGATCAAGAGCACCCTTCCTCGCCCACTGTTGAGCGATGATGGCCATGGTAAGGTCGCCGTTAATAAGAGTTCCGTCAGATGCAGCAAAGACTGTTCGGTCAGCATCCCCGTCAAAAGCGATGCCGAGGTCGGCACCCTGTTCTGTGACGGCCGCCTGAATCGCGCTCGGGTGGGTTGCTCCGCAGTCTTGGTTGATGTTCAGTCCATCTGGGCTGGACCCGATCTTTGAGATGCTCGCACCGAGCCGTTCGAAAAGCTTAGGAGCGATTTCGTAGGCAGCGCCGTGAGATGAGTCGATGACTATTTTGAAGCCGCTCAGGTCGTCGGCTGCCAAGTTGGCAAGCCAGTCGAGATAGGCATCGATAGGATCCCGCGACTGTAGAAGACGCGCACCCCCGGTCTCAGGTTCTTCCAGGTCCCCATCCAGCAGCTGGACGACGCGAGCCTCCTGCTCAGCCGAGAGCTTTTCACCCTGACTGCTGAACAGTTTGATCCCGTTGTCTTGCGCGGGGTTGTGGCTGGCTGTGATGACACCGCCAAGGCTGGCATCGGTGCTGCGCACTGCGTGGCTGATCAGTCCGGTCGGAACGACTCCGACGGCTGTCGTTTCGACTCCTTCACTGCAGAGTCCTGCGGCGAAGGCAGCGCCGAGCATCGGGCCGCTGAGCCTTGTGTCTCGTCCGATTACAGCGCGAGGGGGAAGCTGCTGTTCGCGCACCATTCTGCCGGCGGCTCGGCCGACTTTCAGTGCAAGTTCAGGAGTCAGCTCTGTGTTGGCGACTCCACGAATTCCATCAGTTCCGAATCTTGGCTGCATGCCGACTCATGGCTTCTTTGCCACGCGGACCTTGGCTGCTCGGATGACGCGATCGTGCATCTTGTACCCGGGCTCAATTTCGTCGATGACTGTCTCGACTTCATAGTCATCTGAATCCTCGACTGTGAGCGCTTCATGAAGCTCTGGATCGAACGGCTCCTGCAGCGATTTGATTCTTGCAACGCCAGCCGCTTCCAGGGCAGATCGCAGCTGGTTTTCGACAACCTGAACGCCCGCAACGATAGACTCGGCAGATGCGCCCGACTCGAACGCTTTCGCGGTGCGCTCAAAGTTGTCGAGGACCGGGAGCAGGCGATCGACCAGACCAGACGAC
>JALGXY010000370.1 GCA_029824495.1 Fimbriimonadia bacterium | reverse complement strand
TTGAAAGCCCCTGGTCGATTCGGCCAGGGGCTTTTCTTATCTGCTGCTCACCTCGCCGATCAGGTAAGACGCAGAAATGATCGCATCGATGGTGGCAGCGGCAGTGATGACGAGTGCAGATTGGGAGGTCGCAGATCGGCCCGAAGGGGCTGTGAGGTTCCTGGTCTGGAACATCCAGCGCGGGTCGAAAAACTTTGACAAGGGCCCAGAGAAGGCTCTTGATGTAGTCAAGGCGGTTGATCCGGATGTGGCTCTCCTTCAAGAGAGCTACGACATCGACGGCGACCGGCCTCAGCTCGGCATCTGGATGGCCGATCAGCTCGACTGGCACGCACATCAGGCCACCAGCCCTCACCTCAATGTTCTCTCGCGGTGGAAGCCGACAGAGACATTCTTTCACGCTGACTGGCACGGCCTAGGTGCCCGGTTCGAGCCGACTCCAGGACAGTCATTTGTGGCCTATTCGATCTGGATCGACTACAGGGCTTATGTGACCTATCACCTGCGCGACAATCCGGATGCTACCGATGAGGAGCTGCTTGAGTGCGAGACGAAGAACTCAAGTCGGTTCGACCAGGCGAAAGCGATCCTCGCTCACCTGCGAGAAAAGGGCCACGATGGCGAGGACGAGCAGGTCTTTGTCGGTGGTGACTGGAACTGTCCTTCGCACCTCGATTGGACGAAGGCCACTGCCGAGGCCTTCCCTCTCCGCCGCGCGCTCGATCTTCCGGTGAGCAAAGCTGTACACAAAGAGGGCTTTACAGACACATTCCGAGTCGTCCACCCCGATCCAGTCAAGAATCCTGCAAACACCTGGTCGCCGCTCTTCAGATCCGAGGCGATGGACCGGATCGACCGTCTCTATACCAAGGGATCGAGCGGCGGCAAGAAGCTCGTGCCTGTCCAGGCGTTCACGCTCCCTTGGCCGTATGAAGATGCAGACATAGAACAGGCCGACCGCAAGTTTCCGAGCGACCACTCGGCGGTCGTCATCGACTTTGTCTGGAAGTAGTTGAAGATTCCGGAGAAGAGCTGAATCGGCTGCGATTCAGATCAATCCCCCTGATCTCTTTCGACCAGGGGGATTTTTTGCGGCGGCACTAGTCGTCCAACAGCTCGACCATCGCCTCAGCGAAAACCGTCCCAGCCCGGGCGAAGAACAGCGGTGAACCAAGGTAGTGGTACGGGCGGTCGTCGCCGTGCTGACGCCACTTCGCCACATCAGCCTGCCAGCCGCCAGGACCTGTGTAGATCGCATCTGCCTCCCTGTCATAGAGAGGTGCTGTGCGTACGCAGACCACATCTGGAAGAGCGAACTCGACCTCACGCTGCGCTTTTCGGATCTTCCCTACGGCGCTCATGTTCCCTTCTCTGTCGAGCGGATAGATGCCCTTCTTGTCCGCGTCCTGACCCATCTGTCCGATCACGAACGGCATGGGGCCCCACTTGGCTCGCACATCGCGGATAAACGCCTTCATGTTGTGCAGATAGGCATCCGGATAGCCGGGACCGAACTGGTCGTTGAACCCCTGAAACCAGACGAACCCTTCGATCTCATACCCCTGCCCTTCATAAGCCGGGTGGTTCGTCGCCAGGTTCGCCAGAGCGTCAGTGATCTCCCTGTCCATCAGGTCGTAGAACTCGCCGTGCGTCTTCTTCACCTCTTCCAGCGGCTTCTTTTCGTTCGCTGCGATCGCAGCCCATTCCGCCTCTGTATCGCGCAGTGAAGGCGGCAGGAAGCCGCGCGCGATCGCTTTGCCGCCCCAAGCCGATTTGATGATCAGCACCGGCTCGTCGTACCGGTCGCCCATCCTATGTCCGAAGTTCATCTCCGGCCCGAAGGCGTTGGCCGGTCGGGCATAGCCGACCTTTAAATTTCCATGTTGCTCGTGATAGTCGATCCAGACGTCCTCTCTTTCTGACCAGAGGTAAGTTTTGTCCCTGCTGTACGCCTTGGTGAACGCCTCATGGTCGCCGTCTTTGATGAAGTGCGTCCAGCGATCGCGGTACTCAGGCTGGCTCACCTGCCAGGTCAGCGGAGCGGGCATCCCCTTTCCGCCTTGTTCTCTTCCAGCAAAGAAAGAGCAGCAGCGAGGGCGAGTGACGTCAGCATTGTCCCAAGGATACAGGAATCGAGGAGACGTTTCAGTCGTCAATCGGTTCTCCCAAATCGAACTGACGGTCTGAACGTCAGTCAGTTATATGGGGATCATTTTGGCAACCGCTTCATTGTTGTCACTTGCGGACTGGTCATCAGCTGGCTTCGCTATCAATAATCGAGATCAGTTGGTCGTGAATCTTCAAGGCAAGACCATCACGGCAGAAGACGCCTACACCGGGCCACTTGATAGAACCGACCTGAAGTCATTGATTCAGGTTGGTGACCTGACATTTAAGGCCGCGGGCAACGACCTGGTCATCAAGCAGGGTGAAGAAGAGCTTGCTCGACATACGCTAGGACGTGACGCTGTCAAAGGAGATCCCACTTCTCGACGGATCAGAGTTGTCGGCATGATCAGGGTCGAGGACGATGTCTATGCATTCGTCAAC
Source organism: Fimbriimonadia bacterium (assembly GCA_029824495.1). GTDB lineage: Bacteria > Armatimonadota > Fimbriimonadia > Fimbriimonadales > Fimbriimonadaceae > JALGXY01. Next base: position 340 of record JALGXY010000370.1, on the reverse strand, counting down.
AGTCGAATCGACTGGAATGGGGACCCGATCGGCCCAGGCAAGGTTTGCAAAATTGACGTTGACAATCCCCAAGTAGTCATAGAAGGCGGCCGCGTGCCGAGCATCGGCTCATACTATCGATACCTGAAAGTTGTTGGTGTCAGCGAACACGTCATCACTGTTTGGTGTGGCAGTTTCGGTGTCAGCTGCTTTGACATCCTCAGAAATGACGCTTCCACCAGATTCAACAGAGGTGGGGGAGAGGCCTGGGGATTTGATGCACATGGGTCAGCGTGGGTCATCAGGCCGATCGACATTGAGCGGTCACATTTGGTATCCCGATACACGTCGTCGGGCGGCT
>JALGXY010000369.1 GCA_029824495.1 Fimbriimonadia bacterium | reverse complement strand
AGCTCTGTGGTGCTGACGAGAAAGTCTGCATCTTTTCCCTCAACCCCCATCCACGTCGAACTCTCCTTTTGGGAGACTTCTTTCGTGGACCCTCCCCTCCTCCCTGTTGGCAAAAGGAGGAGGGGGAATCACTCCCTCTCCTCAAGCCTGGAGAGAAGAGAGAGGGCTTAGCCGCCCAGCCGCTCGAGCAGGTTCGGTGCCAAACTGAACCCGCCTGGACCAATGAAGATCCTCGTTCCCATCAAACGCGTCATCCACCCCTACGCCAAGGTCAAGCCCCTTGCCGACGGCACGGGCATGGATACCGCCAATATCAAATTCGACATCAACCCCTTCGACGAGATCGCCATGGAAGAGGCGGTCCGGCTGAAAGAAGCGGACCCAAGCATCACGATCACTGCCGTCGGCATCGGCGGAGCAGAGTGTGATGAGCAGCTTAGAAAAGCCCTCGCGATGGGAGCAGACGACGCGATCCGCATCGATCTCAGCGACGAGATCGACAGCAGCGTGGTCGCAGCAGAACTCGCAGCCCTTGCACAGGAACTGAGCCCTGATCTGATCCTGATGGGCAAGCAGTCGACAGACAGCGACCGAGGCCAGGCCGCACAGATGCTCGCCGTCAAACTCGACTGGCCGCAGGCCTCTTTCATCAGCAAAATTGCAGTCGACGGCGGAATGGTCAACGTCACCCGCGAAACCGACGAAGGCGAGGAGCAGCTGCAGGCCCCGCTTCCCTGTGTGGTGACCGCCGATCTCCGGCTCAATGAGCCCCGCTATATCGCACTCCCTGGGATCATCAAAGCGCGCAGCAAACCGCTCGCAGTCCGTCCCCGTATGACAGACGCCCAGAGCAAGACGAGAATCACTCATTTGGCGCCGCCGCCAGAGAGGCCGCCTGGCCGCATGGTCGGTTCGATCGATGAATTGGTCGCAGCCCTGAAAGAGAGAGGTATTGCCTGATGTCCAAGCTCCTTTTGATCGCGTTCTCTCCGGCAGAAGCAGAAGCTGCTTCCGGGTTCGCACAGTCGTTCGGAATGCCGTTCGATCTGCTCTGCTTGACCGGCTCGGCTCCTGCTGTAGGCGCCGAAAAAGCCACTGAGGCCAACCTCGAAGCCATCCCGCCAGCAGATGGACTCGGAACTGCCCTGGCCGCTCAATCCACGGAATACAGCCACGTCGCAGCAATGAGCTCGATGAAGGCCAAAGATGTTCTGCCACGCATGGCAGCACTGCTCGATGCAGCGATGGTCTCAGACGTGATCGCAACACCGGCCAAAAACCAGTACCAGCGTCCCTACGCCGCTGGTGCGGCTATCGCCACGGTTGAGGTCACCAGCGACAAAACCGTGATGACGATTCGGCCAGCCGGCTTCCCACAGGGCGAGCCGAACCCGAACGGTTCAACCGAAGCTACATCGCTCGATATCACCTCGAAAGCCGAGGTCACTCAGGCTGCTCAGGCTTCGGGCGGAAGGCCGGATCTGACTCAGGCCAAAGTCGTCGTCTCTGGCGGTCGCCCGCTCAAAGATGCCGCGACATTTGAAGAGCTGATTGGCGGACTGGCTGACCACTTAGGTGGAGCCGCTGGCGCTACTCGCGCTGCCGTGGATTCGGGTATCGCCTCGAACGAGCTTCAGGTGGGCCAGACCGGCAAGATTGTTGCGCCCGATCTTTACATTGCGGCAGGCATCAGCGGATCGACACAGCACATGGCTGGGATCAAGGATTCAAAGGTGATCGTGGCGATCAATACAGACGGAGATGCGCCGATCTTTGAGTCGGCCGATTTCGGCCTGGTGATGGATCTGTTTGACGCGATTCCTGAGCTGAAGTCAAAGCTCTGAAAAAGGCCCTGGGGCAAAATTTAAGGAGACTCCGCAATACGGCCAAGGGGAGAGCAAATGCCGCAAGGAAGCCTCCTGACCCTGTTATACCCAAACGGCTAGTCGAGAGGTTCCCAACGATTCCCGACCCGTAAAAAAGTCCTATTTTCTGCTTCGATAGGCTGCCTCATAAAAGGCCTGTCTTTGGGCATGAATCGTGGCCTTGTCATCGGGATGCGCACGATTGGTGAGCAGGAC
>JALGXY010000368.1 GCA_029824495.1 Fimbriimonadia bacterium | reverse complement strand
TGTCGCCATGGCCGTGCGGGTCGCCGGCAGGTGCTGCCGGTTCGGGCTTCTCGACCACAAGAGCTTCGGTGGTCAGAACGAGGCCTGCAATCGAGGCAGCGTTCTGGATTGTGGATCGTGTCACCTTCGCAGGATCGACGATGCCGCTCTTGACCATGTCGACCATCTCGCCGGTAGCAGCGTTCAGGCCGTGGCCCTTCTTGGCTGATCGGACATCGCCGACAACCACGCTCGCCTCGAGGCCAGCGTTGGAAGCGATCTGTCGGATCGGAGCTTCGAGGGCTCGTCGAACGATCTGGATGCCTGTGAGCTCGTCGCCTTCTGCGTCGAGCTTAGCCAGCGCGTCTGCTGCGCTCAGCAGAGTAACGCCGCCGCCGGGGACGATGCCTTCTTCGACAGCCGCGCGGGTTGCCGAGAGAGCGTCTTCGTAGCGGTGCTTCTTCTCTTTGAGTTCTGTCTCGGTCGATGCGCCAACCTTGATGACAGCGACGCCGCCGGAGAGCTTAGCCAGCCGCTCCTGCAGTTTCTCGCGGTCGTAGGTGGAATCGGTTGAGTCGATCTGAGCCTTGATCTGAGCGATGCGGCCCATGACGTCGTCCTTTGTGCCGGCGCCTTCGATGATCGTGGTGTCCTCTTTGGTGATCACGATCTTCTTGGCTGTGCCGAGCATCTCCATGCCGACGCCGTCGAGCTTGATGCCGAGATCTTCGCTGATGAACTGACCGGCGGTCAGTGTTGCGATGTCTTCGAGCATCGCCTTGCGGCGGTCGCCGAAGCCAGGAGCCTTGACAGCTGCGATCTGCAGCACGCCTCGGATCTTGTTCAGAACGATGGTGGCGAGAGCTTCTGCCTCGATGTCCTCAGCGATGACCAGGATCGGCTTTCGAGCCTGAGCTGCTTTCTCGAGGAACGGGAGGAAGTCCTGAGCGCTGGTGATCTTCTTCTCGTGGATGAGGATCAGCGGATTCTCAAGAACTGTCTCCATTCGCTCGGGATCGGTCACGAAGTAGGGGGAGATGTAGCCGCGGTCGAACTGCATGCCTTCGACGATTTCGACTGCTGTCTCTCGGCCTTTCGACTCTTCAACGGTGATGACACCGTCTTTGCCGACCTTGTCCATCGCTGTAGCGACTTCCTGGCCGATCTCGTTGTCGTTGCCGGCAATGGTGGCTACGAATTCGACCTGCTCTCGGTCCTTGACCGGCTGAGCTGTGTTGCCGATGTGATCGATCACATGCTCAACAGCCTTGTCGATGCCGCGTTTGACAGCGATCGGGTTGCCGCCTGCTGCGACATAGCGAAGGCCCTCGTTGACGATGGCCTGTGCCAGAACTGTGGCTGTGGTGGTGCCGTCGCCTGCAACGTCGTTGGTCTTGCTGGCGACCTCTTTGCAGAGCTGTGCGCCCATGTTCTCGTTGGAGTCGCTCAGTTCGATCTCTTTGGCGACTGTGACGCCGTCCTTGGTGATCGTCGGGCTGCCCCACTTCTTGTCGAGAACCACGTTTCGGCCTTTCGGTCCGAGCGTGACCTTGACAGCGTCAGCAACTGTGTTGACGCCACGCTCGAGAGCGCGTCGTGCTTCTTCATCAAATTTCAGGAGTTTGCTTGCCATTTTCTTTTGTCGCCCTTGTTAAACGATTGCGTAGATCTGGTCTTCGTCGAGGATCGTGTACTCCACGCCATCAACGTTGATTTCTGTTCCGCCGTACTTGCTGAACAAAACTGAGTCGCCGACTTTGACAGTCAGCTTGTTGTTGGAGCCGTCATCGAGGATGCGGCCTTCGCCGACTGCGATGACTTTGCCCTGGGTCGGTTTTTTCTTGGCTGCGTCGGGGAGGATGATTCCGCCTGCGGATTTTTCCTCAGCCTCAACGAGCTGAAGAACAACCTTGTCTCCGAGTGGTCGAATGTTCGCCATGTTGAATCTCGTCTAAACGGGCAGGAGAGTGTTTAGCACTCTCTGCCTCTGACTGCCAAGATTATGGTTCAATTCACTGGCACTCATAGGCCGAGAGTGCCAAGAGGGATTTGAACTGATATCGGTTATCCTAAAAGGAGGATGCCTGCGTTCGGTCTTCTGTCGAT
>JALGXY010000367.1 GCA_029824495.1 Fimbriimonadia bacterium | reverse complement strand
ATCAGGAGGAGCGTCTCCTCAGAGATCAGAATCCCGTTTTCAGACAGCGACTCGAAGTCTTTGGCGACCTTTTTCCCTGACTCAGTCATCTCCGTCAGATCGCTCGTGATGGTTGTCCCGTTGGACGTAATGTCCTCAAAGTTCTTGAGGCTCGATTTGAGCGAGGCGTGAAGCTCCGGATCACCAGTCAGTTCGCGCAGATCGGAGACCAAGAGCTTGCCTTGATTCACTGCCTCAGTCAGGCTGTCCATCAGCGCGATCGCCTTGTCTTCCAGCACGCCCTGAGCGACGATGTTCTTGATCTCCAGGCTCATCGCCTCCATGTTCTCCATGGTTCGCCCGGTCGTCGCCAGCAGATTGTTGAACTCGTCCTGGTTCTGCACCAGCAGCTGGTTCATCGTCCCAGTCAGTTCTGTGACAGCGTCTGCAGTCCCCTGTGCTGAGGCCATCATCTCGGTGACGCCGCTCTTGAGCTCTTGATCCTCCATCAGCGCCTTCATCGCCGTCATCGTCTCGTTGAGCGAGCTCAGCAGCTCCTCACTTTCAGGAATCACTGAGGCCAAGGGCGAAGTGACTATGCCCATCATCTCGGCGTTCGGCTGCAGTGTTCCAGGCCCCTCGCCAGGGATGATCTGCAGAACCTGATCTCCGACTGAGATGAACGAGGTCGGCAGGACCGCACTGCTCCCACTCGGAAGCTGATGGGCAGAATCGACCGAGAGCGTCGCGACCGCCTTCTCTGCTGATTCCAGCTTGACGCTGGTCACTGTGCCGATCTGCACTCCGGACATCGTCACGCGCGCACCGGTCGTCAGTCCGCCGGCATTGGCAAGCACCACACGGTAGGGCGTGCGGTCGACGGTGAACATGCTTCGCTGAAGGACTGCTGCGATGCCGATCAGCATCGCGGTCAACAGAAGCACCAAAAACCCAACTTTCGCGGCAGCCTGCATAACTCGATTCTATTGCAAAGACGCGCCAACAAGCGATCCTGTGTCTAAAATGGAGGGGATATGTGGCACACGTTCGCCGAGCCGGCCCGCCGAGCGATCTTCCTCGCCCACGAGGAAGCGCAGCTTCACCAGTCAACGCTGGTGGACACAGAGCACCTCCTGCTCGGCCTGATTCGTGACCCAAATAGCCGCCCCAACCGCATGCTCCTCGCGATGGACTGCTCCTTGGAGGAGATCAGGCAGGCAGCTGAAGCGCTGATGCCCGAGTCACGCGCACCCATCTACCAAGAGATCTCAATGTCCCCGAGGACAAAGCGGGTGTTTGACCTTGCCGTCGACGAATCACGCCGCGCAAACTCAGAGCAAGTCCAGCCTGAGCATCTCCTCCTCGGCCTGCTCCGAGACGCCGGGGGCCACGCGGCTGACATCTTTACAGAAGCCGGCCTGTTTCTCGACTCCGCCAGATATGCCCTTGCGGGCTTGCCAGACGAGACTGAATCGCCCCGTTCGGGCCATCCGATGACGGAGTCTGCCCAGCGAGTCCTCGATGCTGCCGCCAAGGCGGCGGGCGCAGACGCGATCGACTTGGCGCATATTGCGGAGGCGATAGCGAATACTGGCAGGGCGGAAAGAGAGGAGATCGAAGCCCAGCTGGATGCTGCCGCTGACAGCCTGGACGAAGCCGCAAAAGCTCTAAGATCTGCAAAGTCTGCAGTGAGTTAATCGCAATCTCAGCAAAACTTTCCGAGCATTTTTGCTGGGTCATTGCTAAACTAGGCTTATGTGGCATATGTTCACAGAACCGTCCCGCCGGGTCATGTTCTACGCTCAAGAGGAAGCGCGGAACTGCGAAGCGTCGTGCGTCGCGTCCGAACATATCTTGCTCGGGTGTCTGGTGGAAGAGGATTGGAAGCCGCCTAAGCTGCTGGAGCAGCTCAACTGCCCTGTTGAACAGATCAGACCTGCTGTCAAAAAGATGCGGGTCGGCCTGGCGCATCCCAGCCACATACCTCTGGCACACTCACCTGAGTCGAAGGCGATCTCCGAAGCAGCCTTCGAGCTGGCCAAGGAGAAACCTTCCGGTGCGATCCTGCCAGAACACATCTTCCTCGCCCTGTTCAGTGATGAGAATTACGG
>JALGXY010000366.1 GCA_029824495.1 Fimbriimonadia bacterium | reverse complement strand
CATCGAGCTGACCCGAGCACTTGGGGCCAAGGTTGAGATCAACTCAACGCTGGGTGAAGGTACTACATTCCGAATCAGCTTCCCGAAGGTTCAATCGAACTGATCTTGTCGATCCTGACAACAATCGCAGTCGCATTGTCGCTGCCGCCGCCGTCGAGCGCGAGGTTGACCAGATCCCAGGCCGCCTGACTTGGAGACGTGCCAGCCAGCCTTTCGGCCATCACTTCATCTGAGACATGCCCGTTGATCCCGTCGGAACAGATGAAGTAGACATCACCCTCTTCGAGCTGCCAAGAATCGGAGTCGACCTGCACCGTATCCGCCGTTCCGATCGACCTCGTAATCACGTTTCGGTGTGGATGAACCTCGGCCTCTTCTCGGGTCATCAATCCGAGCTTGACGGTCTCCTCAACCCACGTGTGATCGGTGGTCAACTGCTCCAGCTCTCCGCCGCGCAGGCGATAGAGGCGAGAGTCGCCCACATGAACGAAAATGCCCTGATCCTGCACGAGAAGCAGGCCAGTGAGAGTCGTGCCCATCCCTCGCCGTGAAGGAATCGCTCTGGCTACATCGAGAACAAATCGATTCGCTGATTCAGTCGCTGCGCGGCCGGCCGCCTCAGCCTGTTCTGCCGGGTGATCTCGGTAGACCTTGATGAACGACTTAACAGAGAGCTCGCTGGCGTGCTGGCCAGCTTCATGGCCACCCATGCCGTCGCAGACCACGAAGACCATCCCCCGTGAGGCGAGTTCCGCCTCATCGTCTGGAATGTAGAACTCGTGCTTGTCCTCGTTGTTGTCTCGGATGCGACCCATGTCGGTCTTTGCGCCGACTGAGACCTCGACTCGCGTCGTCAGTTCGACCGGATTGACCAGTTCCTGAACCTCGTATTCAGCGGTGATGTCGTCCATCACTCACCCTTGAACCGGATCTCAACATCTAGCGATCCAAACCGTATCTTGTCGCCGCTTCGCACCTGCGATCTCTGGTCTGGCTGCAGCTGAGCATCGTTGATAAACGTGCCGTTGGTGCTGCCTTTGTCGGTGATAAACAGGCCCTCATCGGTCATCTCCAATTCACCATGGCTGCCAGAAACATAAGGGTTCGAGATTGTGAGATCGTTCGAATCGCGCCGGCCGAAGCTGTGGACTCCTAGCGATATTCCGTGCTCTTCCCCATCGCAGACCAACGTTGCCCTCGTGGAGTCGGTGGTTGGAGGAGCAGCAATTGCCGAAGTCTTGCCGCCTAATGCAGCGAGGGTTCTGTTCTGCTCGCCAGGCATCGAGAGAGTCAGGACAAACCCGCCCAGGCTGATCACTCCTTTGTTGACGACTTCAACTTTTTGGCCTGCCGGTGCCGGCTCATCGCCAACCTTCGTTCCGTTGGTGCTGCCAAGATCTTCCACAAACACCTGCGCCCCATCGAGGTGGATCTGCGCGTGACGCCGACTGACTCTCACATCCTCGACGGAGATGTCGCCCTGGCGGCCGACAGATTGGGTGCCAGGACGCAGCTGGTGCTCGCGGCCATCGGCATCGATCAGAACGGGAAGCTGAACAGCAGGGGCGCCAAATGCGTCCCCATCGAGCGCCTTCTCAAAGACCAGCCCACACTCTGAGCAGTAGATCAGGCCCGGAGGATTTGCTGTTTGGCAGACCGGGCATTTCACAGGCTCAATCGTAACCGTGCGATTCAGGCTTGGTGCGCCCGTCATGATCGTCTTGTTGAGATCGACAGAGGGCGGATCTCCCATTTGTGTTCGATGCAGATCGCTCACCTTTCTATTTTGCCTGACTGTGGTCCATCGATGTCCATTCAAAGCCGCTATAATCTGCCCTGACCCCATGCTGTTTCCCGAGACCAAGGCCGTCTATTTTGATCTTGACGACACGCTCTGCAACTATTGGGACTCAGCCAAGTCTGGACTCCGAACCACCTTTGCTCATTTCGGCGACGCTGACGTCACCTTAAAGAGGGAGGGCAGACCAGAACTGAGCTCATGCGCAGGATGCTCGTTCGAACAGGCCTCGATCCGGCAAAGGCTGCCGCCTACAGCGAGCTCTATCTGCATGAGAGGCAGAAGGAGCTGGCACTCTTCCCCGAGGCGTCGGAAGTCATTCAAAAGATCGGCAAAAAGCTGCCGATGGGACTCATCACCAACGGGCCGGCTGACATCCAGCGCCTCGAGATCGAGCGGCTTGGCATTGGTGATCACTTTGAATCAATCCTGATCGAAGGCGAGATGGGCTTTGGCAAACCGAATCCAGAGGTGATGCGCCTGGCCGAGAAAGCCATGAGCGCGTCAGGAAGCGAGATTCTTATGGTTGGCAACAGCGCCAAGCATGATATTCGACCAGCGCAGGCCGCTGGCTGGAAGACCGCCTGGGTGAGAAGAGCATCCGATGTGGCGCCTAGCTCGAAGACAGGAGCACCCGAAACCCTGCCTGAGGGCATGAAAGAGCCGGACCTGACCATGAGCACCCTCAGCGATCTGCTCGACCATCTCCCTCTTGGCTAGGCTGGGTCAACAGCCCTGACAGGGCCGCCCCAATCGCCTCAGGCTCCAAAGGGCCTCAAGGTAACATCTCAGGCTGAAAATGCCTATGGCAGACGATACGAGACCGACAGAAGAGGAGCTGGCTGAACAGGCCAAAATCGAAGCCATGCTCAGCGAGGATGAACCGCAGGATTCTCTGACCGATGAAGAGGTCGGAGTCGACCCGCGGGATGAGGAGATCCTCAAGCTTCGACAGGAGAATTCAGACCTCAAGGACAAGCTTCTTCGCAATGCAGCAGAAGCGCAGAACATTCTGCGACGGAAGCGTGAAGAAGTCGAGCAGGTTCGGAAGTTCGCGTCGTCTGGTCTGGTCGATCGCCTGCTCCCGGTCCT
>JALGXY010000365.1 GCA_029824495.1 Fimbriimonadia bacterium | reverse complement strand
TCTCAACCATCGTTGACGCCAGGTCATCTGAGGTCATGTTGCGGATGTCGAGAGGGACGTTGAGCCCCAGCCGGTTGTTAAGGAATCGGCGACCGACACGACCAAGGTCGTAGCGGCGCATATCGAAGAACAGGCTGAAGACAAGCTGCTTGGCGGCATCTTCATTCGATGCTTCACCTGGGCGCATTCTCTTATAGATGTCGAGAATGGCCTCACGCGTGTTCTGCGTTCGATCAGCAGCAAGCGTCGTCTCGATGTACTCGGGAATCTTGAGAACCTTGATCTTCTCAAAGCCTTTGTCCACAGCTTTCGCAGCAGACTCTTCGTCGAACATCTCAAGAGATCGAACGATGTAGCGATTGCCCGACTTCAGATCGTCGACCGTTCGTTTGCCGACAAGATCGGCAGCTTCCGGATTCTCGATGACCTCTTCTTTGCCGAACGCCCACATCATGTCCGAAGTGGAGCCGAGCGGAGTCTCGACCAGAGCGGTCAGTTTCTTCTGGTCATCGGTCAGACCTTCCAGAACTGTCGAGGAAAGGATCGTGCCCTTTTCGAGGATCACCTCGCCAGTGTCTGGGTCAGCCAGCGGATCCATCAGCTTCTTCTGCAGGGCTTCGCCAGCCTGCATCGGCTGTCGGTCGCGGCCCTTGTCGAAACCGTGAAGAGCTTTGATCAACTGAGTGATCGGCAGCTTCTTCGTTTGAGAAATCTGTGTGTTGACGACGCCATTGGCATCGTTCTCAACCTCGAGCCAAGGACCTTCAAGCGGAATGATTCTCGCTCGAATGATCATCTGCATCTGAGTGTTGACGTCCTCTTCATAGTAGAGGCCGGGGCTTCGCGAAAGCTGAGAGACGATGACTCTCTCACGTCCATTGATAATGAACGTGCCCTTTTCTGTCATCAGCGGCAGCTCGCCCAGATAGACCTCTGACTCGATGACCTCGCGCTCTTTGCCTCCGAAGCGAACAATCGCCTTGATCGGAGCCTCGTAGGTCATGTCTCGATCACGACACTCAGACACCGAATACTTCGGCTCGCCTTTGATGTAATCGACGAACTCGATGTAATTCGACTGCGTGAAGTCGTAGATGGGTGAAAATGTCTTGAAAAGCTCAGGCAGACCTTGCTCTAAAAATGACTTATAACTGTTGAGCTGAAGCTCGATGAGGTGTGGGACCTCGAGGGATCGACCGATTTTTTTGGAAGAATGTTGAATGACTCGCATCCAGGGCTCCGGGAATCTTAGACGATACCATCGGAACGACGAGTGAAACAAGGACACAGGGGCCTCTGTCCGGGCAATTGTCAGAATTCCCGAAAATTAGAAGCCGAGTTCAAGTTGTGTGCGGCCCAAAGTCCATGTGCATTTAACCTGAAAATGCCCCCCAAAACGCAAGGGGCAGGCTCTAGTTTTGCTGCAGGCGGTCCTCAATATCAGACGGAACGCCTGGGTCTGAGGTTCGCTGAGGGCTCGAATTGGTGTCTAAAGCGATCATCGTCTGGGCCTGAATCTCGCGCATCTGCGCGACTTCACCCCGCAGCGCACGAACTTCGTCGATCATCTCCGTGTTGCCGAGCTGCTGGCCAGTGCTCATTTTCTCGGCCATTTCACGTTGGTGCTTCATCATCATCGCGGTGATCGCGATGACGCCGCCCGTGAGAATCGCGAAGATCGGGATAAAGAGTGCCAACACCCCTGCGTCGATGGCTGCAATCTGCTGCTGCAAGTTCATGAGATTCACTTAAGCCTGGATGTGCTGGTCGTTTGGCGGTGCCGCCAGGTTTTCCCTTGCCGGCGAGGGATCCTGATAACCGTCCATCTGAATGGTCTGCTGAAGCACGAGCTCCCTGAGCTCCGCGACCTCTCTTCTCAAAGCCTGAATCTCAGCGTTTGGAACAGAGGCCTGCTGCTGCGTATGCCTGTTGTGAATCAGCTCGGACATATTGCGCTGATGGCTGGTGAGGATTGCCACAATCGGAATGGCAAAAATAACAACAGGAATGATGATTTCTGGACCCATGGTTCAATACTGGCTGCGGCCTCACAAAACTGTGGACCACCACAAAACCAATTCTACTTACTTGGTTCTG
>JALGXY010000364.1 GCA_029824495.1 Fimbriimonadia bacterium | reverse complement strand
CGCCAATAATCTTGTACGACTCGGGGATCGTCTTTCGAAGCTCTGAGGTTTTGTAGGCTTCGAGGTCTTCGGGTGATCGCCAGAAGTAAAGCCCGGCCACCTCTCCGGTCTGGGCATCCTGAAGATAGAACTTCTGCGTCAGTCCTCCGATCGCCTGTAACTCGGGCAGCCGCTCTCGTGCGACCTCGAGCACCTCTTCGAAGGGCAGTGCGCTGCGGAATTTAACGAGCATGATCGGGCCTTGATGATCCATGCACGGATCTTACCGATTCAGGTCAAACGCATATAATAAACAACGGCAGGGGAATGTATGAGAATTAGCCTCGACGAAGCACTGTACAAAGGCATGGAGTCGTATGTTCGGGAGCTATTGAATGACAAGGTGCTTGAGCAATCCGATATCAAAGACCACAAGAAGCTGCTGATGTATGCCTGCAGGTCCAAGAATCCTCGAATCGTTGAGATGCTGATCAATCACGGATGCGACCCGACAGCAAAAAGCGCGAGTGCTTACGACCGCATTGCACTCGTCCACGAGGCAGCCGAATCAGGCTCTGCAGAAATCCTGGATATGGTGATTGATGCGGGCGCAGACCCTAAGGAAAGAAGCGACGAGCTCCAGTCAGCCATGTACAGGGCGGGATCCGTCGAAGTTGCCAAGAGACTGCTAGAGCTAGGTGTTGGTTTTGATCACCCCAGTGGCCGGGAAAATGAGCTTGAGTGTGCTCTCGAAGACAGCCGCTTTGAAGTGGCTGAGTGGCTTCTAAACAGCAAGGGCGGAGTTGAGGGCTGGGGAGATTCAGCCGCTCTATTGTGCAAGTTCGTTGGTTTTGATCTCAAACTGGAAGCTGTAAAACTGCTATTGAAACATGGTGCCGATCCAAGCTACAGGACTGGCCGAGGTCAGACGGCAATTCACCAAGTGTGCTTCCAGGGTGACGGAGTCAACGCTAGAAACGATGAGGAGGCAGGCGATGTCCTCAAGCTAATGCTTGACCAAGGGCTAGACATCAATGCTGCGGATGAAGAGGGCAACACGCCACTCCATGAAGCAGTCCATGGTGATTGGGAGTCTGTTGTCTGCACACGTGTGCTGATTGAACGAGGTGCCGATGTCAATATCAAGAACAGACACGGCGAAACTCCGCTCATGGATGCGATCTTCTCGGGTTGTGTTGAGTGCGTTAGTCTGCTGCTTGAATCTGGAGCGTCTACAGAAGGCAGAGATCGTTGGGGCAGGAGCGCCATTGAGCAGGCTGCTGAGCAAGTCACGATCTATTCCGGAATCCCTGAGAAAGAACACTCGGCAGAGAAGATTCTGGATCTGCTGAGCGATGCCGTCAAGAAGTGATCAACGGTTCAGCCCTTCGTGATTGACCGTCAGCTTCAGCACATCAGGCCGCGAGTAGTGCCCGGTCGGGTCGAAGTTCTGCCGCTCCTCGTAAACCTTCTGCAGCTCGATCTCGGCCGTCACAAGAGTCTCCTCGTGCAGGACCGGCTCGACAATCCACTCGCCATCCGGGCCAGCAATGCAGGAGCCGCCGTCGTAGTACCAGTCTTCAGATTCATCGAGCTGGTCAACCAGTGGAAAGTCGGCAGGGATATCAGATCGCCGGATCAAGGCAGAGGCCGAAATCACGAAGTTCCGGCCCTCTTTCGCCGCAAACCGCGTGATGTCCTGAGTCAGCCTCAGGCAGCCAGGCCAGAGCATCACATGCAGATTTTCGCCCTGCTGATAGAGGGCGGTGCGAGCGAGCGGCATCCAGTTCTCCCAGCAGTTGAGCGCGCCGACAGTGAACTCGCCGATCTCATGAGTCACGAGGCCGGCCCCGTCGCCCGTTCCCCAGGCGAGCCGCTCCTCATAGGTCGGCATCAGCTTGCGATGCACTGAAAGCAGCGAACCCGAAGACGAAATCATCACGCGCGAGCAGTAGATCGTGTGCCCGTGACGCTCGGCAACACCCACCACAACAGAACAAGATGCCGCTTTTGCAGCCTCGTAAACAGGGGCAAGATCGCGGTCGATCACCACACCCTGGTCGAGATACTGCGCATGCGCCGCTTTCTGACCGGCATCCTCAAATTGCGCGCCATCGGTGCGGCAGAGCCAGAACGGATAGGCCGGAATCAAGGTCTCGCCAAAACAGACAAGATCGACGCCTTCGGAACCAGCCCGGGCGATCCACTCACAGACTTTCTCGATCGTCGCCAAGCGGTCCAAAAAGACCGGGGCGATCTGGGCTGCAGCGACTTTCATGAGTGCATTCTGAACGCGCCTCGATTGGATATGCTCAGCAGCATGCTCTCCGCTGTCGTGCTAGCTTCCGTAATGGCCGCACCCGCAATGGTCGCACCCAAGGACCTGATCGATGTCTACATCCTTGCAGGTCAGTCGAATATGCAGGGGATCGGCAAGACGGCGAACCTCCCGGGCGACTGGAAGCAGCCGATCGAGGGAGCGCTTTTCTACGGCGGATGGCGGCTGACCGGCATCACACCGGGTACGACACAGACCTCGCTCCGCCAGGGTGAGTTTGGACCGGAAATCGGATTCGCCAGGTGGATGTCAGAGCACAGGAAGGGCAGACCGTTTGCGATCATCAAGTACGCAGCCAGCGGCCAGCCGCTGCACCACGGATTCAACGGGGCGAAGTGGATCGGAGGAGACCCGGCTCCGGGGAGGACGAACTTCTATCCAGGCGAATCGAAAGACGATCCGAATCAGGGCCGACTCTACAAGAACCTGATCAGGAGAGTCAATGAAGGGCTGGCCGCACTGAAAGAAGCCGGCTACACCCCGACTGTTGTCGGGGCGGCCTGGATGCAGGGCGAAGCAGACGCCAAGAACGGCACATCGGCAGCCGAATATGGCGACTCCCTACAGAGGCTGCGAAGAAGACTGAACGAAGAGTACGCCCGAGTGAGGTTTCCGCTCGCATTTGGTCAAGTCCTTCCGATCAGCGAGGCGCCCCGATTTACGCATAAGGCGGAGATTCGACAGGCGATGGCAGATGCCCACTGTCAGAGCGGTGCCGCCGGTTCAAAGCACGGGATCTGGATGGTCTCGACAGACGGCATCGGCATGCTCCCCGACGGTGTCCACTACAACGCTGCCGGACAGATGGAATTGGGGCAGAAATTGGCTGAGGGAGTCTTGAAATGCCAGACCGTCATCCGAAAGCGGATGCCGAATTGGGACTACGAGCTCTGGTACCGACAGCCTGCCAAGAACTGGCTAGAAGCGCTTCCGATCGGCAACGGTCGAATCGGAGCGATGGTCTTCGGCGGAACCAACAAGGAGCGGATTCAGCTCAACGAGGAGTCGCTTTGGGCGGGCCGACCAGTCGAGTCATTCCCCGAGAACTTCGCGGAGAACCTGAAGAAGCTGCAGGGCATGGTCTTCGAGGGCCGATCAGCAGAAGCCCGTGCCTTCGGCATCGAGACGATGACCGCCAACCCGACATCCTTCCGGTCGTTCCAGCCGTTCGGCGATCTTTGGATCGAGATGAAAGGGCCGGTCAAAAACTATCGACGCTCGCTCGACCTGTACTCTGGAATCGCTAAGACACAGTTTCGTCTTGGCGACGCCGTGATTGTTCGTGAGGTGTTTGTATCTGCCCCTGACGATGTGCTCGTTGTCCGGCTCACATCTGACAAGAAAAAAGCGATCTCCTGCAGTGTCTCCCTGACCCGCGAAAAGGACCTCGCCGTACGGTACGAAAGAGATCAGATTATCGCGGATGGGCAGATCATCGACGACGACTCTCCTGGTGCATTCGACGACAATCCAGGCGGCAGCGGGCCGGGCGGTGCGCATATGAAGTTCGCTGCACGAGCGAAGGTGTTGGCGGACAGCGGAACAGTTGAGGCTGGAGAGCAGGGCATCAGTGTCAGCAGTGCCGACGAGGTCACGATCATCCTCGGCGCAGCCACCGATTACAGCCTCGACGACCTGAGTTTCAATCGAGAGATCGATCCAGCCTTACTCGCTGCTGAATCTGTCAACGCTGCCTCGCTGATCCCATCTTCTGAACTGATGGAGAGGCATCGGGACGATCACGGCGAGATGTTCGGCCGCGCTTTGGTCGACTTTGGGTGGAATCCCGACCAGGAGGAGTTGCCGACCGACGAGCGCCTGCAGGCTGTCCGGCAGGGCGCTTACGATCCGGCTCTCGACGCGCTGATCTTCCAGTTTGGCCGGTATCTGTTGATGGGGAGCAGCCGCGCTCCTGGCCGCCTCCCGGCCAACCTTCAGGGCATCTGGAACGACCGCATGTGGGCGCCGTGGGAGGCGGATCATCACATGAACATCAACCTCCAGATGAACTACTGGCCAGCGGATCTCACCAACCTCTCAGAAACGCTCGATCCTCTGACAGGCTGGCTGACAAGGCTCGCCAAAAAGGCCGAGTTAACCGCTGGCAAACTCTACAACGCGGACGGCTGGCTTGCCTACACAGCGACCAACCCCTTTGGCAGAATCACGCCCAGCGCGTCGACCAGGCCATCGCAGTTCATGAACGGCAGCCTCGATCCTCTGGCTGGGGCGTGGATGTCGATGACCCTCTGGCGGCACTATGAATTCACGGAGGGCAAGAGATTCCTGCGCGACACGGCTTATCCGGTGATCAAAGGCGCGGCGGAATTCCTCCTCGACTACATGCGTGAGGACGAGGAGGGCAATCTGGTCATCGTTCCCAGCACCAGCCCTGAGAACGACTATCGGGATCCCAAGACCGGCCAGTCGATCCGCATCACAGTCGGATCGGCCTACCACATGTCGATCGTGCGAGAGGTTCTTGGCGCAGCTCTACAGGGAGCCAAGATCACTCGCCAGGACAAGGGTCTTCAGTCAGAGCTTGAGTCTGCTCTAGCGAGAATCGCACCGCTCAAGATCGGCAAGGACGGGACGATCAACGAGTGGGCTGAGGACTACGAAGAGGTTCATCCCGGCCACCGCCACGTCTCGCACTTGATCGGGCTGCACCCTTTCAATCAGATCACCGCCAGCGACCCCCAAATGTTCGAGGCGGCACAGAAGACGCTCAAGCGAAGGCTCGACAACGGCGGCGGCCACACAGGCTGGAGCCGTGCGTGGAACATCAATTTCTTGGCTCGTCTCAAGCAGGGAGATGCTGCAAGAGAAAACGTGGTGAAGCTTCTGCAGAGATCGACTCATCCCAACCTGTTCGGCAACCATCCTCCGTTCCAGATCGACGGCAACTTCGGGGCGACCGCGGGAATCGCCGAAATGCTCGTGCAGAGTCATGACGGCGTGATCGAACTGCTTCCTGCTTTGCCCGGCGCGTGGCATACAGGCAGGGCATGTGGGCTTCGTGCCAGGGGAGATGTTCAAGTGAGCATGACCTGGGAGGACGGAGAGCTGAAACAAATCGAATTGAGATCTGACCGGCAAAGACAGGTCCAGGTCCGTTATGGCGATGAAGTGAAGTCGCTGAGCTCCAATACAGGGGGCATGATCGCGTGGTGATGATCGCCGCCTGCCTGGTTGCCAGTCAGCAGCTGACAAAGCCGATATCTGACATCGCAGCCCACCTGAAATGGGTTGGCCCGGCCATCAGCGAGCCCGACTACACGACATGGGGCGCTTCGCCGATCGTCGGCGAGGATGGCAAAGTGCATCTGTTTGCTGCTCGCTGGCCGGAAGGCAATGTCGATCCAGCGTGGAGGAAGTCGAGCGAAATCGCACATTACGTCAGCGATGCTCCGGAAGGACCGTTTGAATTTGTTGAGGTTGTGGCCAAAGGTTCGGGCCTCCACGGCCAATGGGACAGGTTTGCGCCGCACAACCCGGAGGTCCAGAGGTTCGGCGACATCTACGCGCTTTTCTATATCGGCAACACCGACCACAAACAGCCGCCCCACCCCTACAATCAGTCGATCGGAATGATGATCTCGGCCTCTGTGAACGGACCTTGGCGCAAGGTGGGCCAGGTGCTCGCCAGCTCGCCAGACCCTGAGCATTGGACTCACGGCATGCAGGTCGTCAATCCGGCGGTCATTGAGCACGAAGGCAGATACCTGCTCTACTTCAAGTCGCGGCAGCGCGGCACAAGCGGATCAGCCTATGCTGTCGCTACAGCTGAGCATTTGACAGGGCCCTACACGCTGCCTGATCAGCCGCTCACCAGTAAAGACGTGACGATCGAAGATGGCACGGTCTTCAAATGGAAGGACAAGATCTGCCTGCTCACCACCGACAACCATGGCCAGGTGACCGGTGAGGCTGGCGGGGGCGCTCTTTGGGTTTCTGATGACGGGCTGAGTTTCAATCCTGCCTGGACACAGCTCGGCTACTATCGCGTGCCGCACTATCGACCAGATATCGATCTGAACCGAGTCAAGCGAGTCTATGGCGCTCACCCCAAACTAGAACGGCCCAAAGTGCTGCTGATCGACGGTGAACCGTCCTATCTTTTTGCGCCGAGCGGATGGGCACTGCATGGCGGCGATCGCACAGCAAACTACGTCTTGAAGATCGATCTGCCGGACGATGCCGGCCCTGTTCCGAGGAAAAAATGAAGCTGACCCGTAGAGACCTGTTCAAAGCCTCTGCTGCCCTCGCCGGCAGCTCGATGCTCGACCTGAACACCCTTCCAACGCCGATTCCTTCTCAGTATGCTTGGCAGGAGGCGGAGCTCGGAGTGGTCTTCCATTACGACCTCCACGTTTTTGACGACAAGCACTACAGTCAGCCTTACAACCGAGTGAATCCGAGCGATATCACGAAGTTCAATCCGACCGAATTGGACACAGACCAGTGGGTGAGAACGGCCAAGGAGATGGGGGCGCGATTTGCGATCCTCACGGCTTCTCACGAGACTGGATTCCGGCTCTGGAAGAGCGACGCCAACCCCTACAGCTTGAGCAGTGTTGAGTGGTCGGGCGGCGAGCGCGACATTCTGGCGGAGTTCCACGCTTCCTGCCTCAAGTACGGTCTGCTGCCGGGCGTCTACGTCGGCATCCGGTGGAACTCTCAGCTCGGCATCTACGACTTTAAGACGACCAGCCGAAGCACGATTACTCAGGCTGAATACAACCGAATGGTTGAGGCGGAGGTCGAGGAGATCTGCACCCGCTATGGGGACTGGTTTGAGATCTGGTTCGACGGCGGCGCTTACGGCCCTGAGCTGGGCGGGCCTGACGTCTTGAGCATCGTCGAGAAGCACCAGCCGAATATCCTGTTCTATCACAACCACGACCGGGCAGATGCTCGCTGGGGCGGCAGCGAAAGCGGAACTGTCCCCTACCCGTGTTGGGCAACATTCCCATTTCCTGTAACAGGTGCTGGTGAGAGCGCCCGGCGTGAGATATCAGCCAACAACTTTGCGCTATTGAAGTCCGGCGTGCCGGATGGTGACTACTACGTTCCGGCCATGTCTGACGCACCTCTGCGCAGCAAGGGAGGCCACGAGTGGTTTTGGGATAAGGGCGACGACCACCTGGTGGCCGATCCCAACCATTTGATAGATATCTACTTCCGCTCGGTTGGGCACAATTCGACCCTGATCATGGGTCTGACACCCGATGATCGAGGCCTGATGCCGGACGCCGATGTGAAGCGTTGCCGAGAGTGGGGCGCGGCCATTGAACGGGCCTTCAGCAAACCGCTCGGATCCGCTTCAAGCTGGGGGAATACGGCGGCAGTGGAGTTTGGGAGTCAAAAGGAGATTAGCCTCGTAGTTCTCCAGGAGGAGATTCTGGCAGGCGAGCGGGTGCGGCAGCACACGGTCGAAGTTCGAAGCGGCGGCCGGTGGCATAAGGTTGCTGACGGCAGCTGCATTGGGCACAAGCGAATCATCCGGCTCGATGGAGTTGTGGGTGATGCTGTTCGGCTGAACATTCTGGAATGTCGGGGGATCCCTCGGATACGGACGCTGGCTGCCTACGGCCCGGCCTGAGTTTTCCTCCCTTTTGGCAAAAGGAGGAAGGGGGCTCTCAAACGAATCGTCGCAGGCTCGGCAGCAGTTCGTAGGCTGTTGAGCCAGGGCAGCTGGTCTCGCCGGGAGCGTAATCAACGTGCCCTTTGATCCGGTTCGGCGCGACCTGGTGCCTGGCTGCCATGTAACGCGTCAGGCTGAAGAGCGATCGCTTTTGAGCCGGCCTCAAAAGGTCGGTAGGGAACGAACCCTCCAGCACGATCAGGAGATGACCGCGCGTGTCATATGATGTGTTTGTATCCCCTGGCATCCAGGCCGGGCGACACTCGGCGATCTGCCCTCTCCAATCGATGTAGAAGTGGTATGGAATGTCCGCCCACTTTGGCTTGTCTCGTCCGCCGGCCAGCTTGTCCTCGCGCTGTGACCAGGACTGCAGGCCGCGCAGCTTATCGAAAAACGGCCGAATAAATGACTGCCTCGTGCCGGTGTGATGAATCGTGATCTGTCGGATTCTGTGGCGCGGCAGATCAAGGACCGGATCCTGCGCTCCCCACTCGGCCCTGCTGATGACTGGAGGAGAGTTAGGCAGATGAGGATTTAGGACACCAGGCGCCGGTCCAAGAAGAAAAAACATGCCCCATTTTGACCCGTGCTCTTCGATGGGTCAAAATACAGAGCGATGACTCGTGTTGCCTTGACTGCCGCCTTGCTTGCCTGTGCTCCAATTGCAGCTGCAGATCTCGACTTTGGATTTGGCGCAAGCAGAGCTGCAGGTTTAGGCGGTGCAGGCCTCGCCCTTAAGGCGACCCGAGGCGGGCCAGCCTGGAGAAATCCGGCCATGTATGGCGTGAAGAATCGCGGCGTTCAGTGGCCCGAATTCCAGTTTCGAACCAAGGGCATCTCGTTCAATGATATTGAAAAGCTGTATGACCCTGGCGATGGTGAGGTTTATGATTCAGGAAGTCTCGGCGAGTTAGCCCGGCTGTTCGGTGACGAAGAGACTGTTTTTCAAGGCCGAATGGCGATCGGTGTGCAGGTGGGCTCCACTGGGTTTGATTTTCAAGGCGAAGCTGCCGGCATGACCCTTCCAAATGAGTCATTGAGAGACTGGGTCAACTCCGGCTCTGATCTTAATGATATTCCCGAAGATGCTGTGATCGATGGGTTTGGTCTGGCGACCTCCGAGTTTGGTGTGACGCTCGCAGATGCGAAGAAGCTGGAATTTGGCCGGCTCGCCTATGGAGCTCGTGCCAAAGCAGTGCGGGCCACTTATGGCCACCACTTTGCAGACAAGGACAGCATCGCCTCCGGCGGCAGCACTCCCGGCCCAGAGATGGGCGGCAAGTCTCACCTGAGCGAGACCGGATTCGGTGTTGATGCAGGCATCTTTTTTGAACCGGATGATCTCAATGGCATGTCGATGGCTATCGTGGTGGAGAACGTTATTGAGCCGACTATCAGCTTCCGAGGCTCTCTGCCACAGGGACTGTTTGGCGAGCGCACAGTCGACCCGTTCGCTCGATCGGTGAGTGCCGGAGTCGCTTTTCATCGGGGCAAGTTCAGACTGGCCGCGGATGTTTGGGACATCTTCGGCAATGCCGGTGAACAGGAGGTCCGAGCAGGAGGCGAGCTGATCATCGGTCGAAATTTGGCGTTCCAGGCTGGCTACAGAACGAGGGCAGGATTCGCAGCCGGAATCTCATATC
>JALGXY010000363.1 GCA_029824495.1 Fimbriimonadia bacterium | reverse complement strand
ATGAGGGGGAATACCAGAGAATCTTGGACCTTCTCGGTAGAACTCCCACGCTCACGGAACTCGGCATGTTCGCTGTAATGTGGAGCGAACACTGCGGCTATAAGTACTCCCGGCCTGTTCTGAACTACTTCTCAGAATACAAGAAAGCGATCGAGGGTGACGGTTTTGAAAACGCCGGAGTCGTCGACATCGGAAACGGCTGGGGCTGTGCGATGAAGATCGAGTCGCACAACCATCCGTCAGCCGTTGAGCCTCATCAAGGTGCTGCGACAGGAGTCGGCGGGATCATTCGAGACATCTTTACGATGGGAGCACGTCCGATCGCCTGCCTCAACTCCCTTCGATTCGGTCCGATCCGAGACGGCGAAGCTGACGAGCCGGTCATCAACTTCAGCCGCCATATTCTCGACGGAGTGGTTGACGGCATCAGCCGATACGGCAACTGCGTAGGAGTCCCCACGGTTTAGGGTGAAGCCGCTTTTCATAAACGATATGCGGGCAATCCCCTAGTCAACGCAATGTGCGTCGGTGTCGTGCCGCTCGACGGCATCGCATCAGCTGGAGCCGGCGGCATCGGCAATCCCGTTATCTACCTCGGTTCAGCGACGGGCAAAGATGGCATCCACGGAGCGACCTTCGCCTCGGATTCACTCGGAGAAGACAGCGAAGAGAAGCGCCCCAACGTTCAGATCGGCGATCCGTTTGCCGAGAAGGTCTTGATCGAAGCGACACTTGAAGCTCTTCAGACCGGTGCGGTTCACTCCATTCAGGATATGGGTGCAGCTGGCCTCACCTGCTCGACCACCGAAATGTCATCTAAGGGTGGTGTCGGCATGGATGTCGATCTTGACAAGGTGCCAATGCGCGAGGACGACATGACCGGCTACGAGCTGATGCTCAGCGAGAGCCAAGAGAGGATGCTCGCTGTCGCACATAAGGGCCGTGAGCAAGAGGTTATCGACGTCTTTCACAAGTGGGGCACACATGCCGAGGTGATCGGCTATGTCAACGACACGGGAATCGTCACAGTCACCAGACATGGTGAAATCGTGGCGCAGCTCCCCGCCAAGCTCCTCACCGACGAGTGTCCGACCTACTTCGTGACGCCAGAAGAGCCGCAGAACTGCATCGATGCCCGCAGCTATGACATTAATGATCTGCCCCAGGCCGACCCAGCAGATTCGCTTCTCAAACTTCTGGCATGCCCGACTCTGGCCAGCAAGCGCTGGATCTATCAACAGTACGACCATCAGGTGCAGACACAGACAGTGCTGGTGCCAGGCGATGGCGACGCGGCTGTTCTCGCACCCCGAGAAACCGATCATGGCCTGGCCGTCAAGGTTGATGGCAGCGGCTATTGGACCATGCAGGACCCTTATGCTGGCGGCTGCCTGGCAGTCTGTGAAGCCGCACGAAACGTGGCATGCGTCGGCGGAAGGCCGGCAGCCTCAACTGACGGACTCAACTTTGGTGACCCGACCGATCCTCACGTCTACTATCAGTTCGATCGTGCGGTGAAGGGAATTGCCGATGCAGCCGAAGCGATGAAGGCTCCGGTGATCAGCGGCAACGTCAGCTTCTACAATCAAAGCGAGCTGGGTGAAGTCCTCCCGACTCCGATCATCGGCATGCTCGGCATCGTTACTGATCCTTCAAAACGGATCGGTATGGGGCTTCCTAACACCGAGCTGAATCTCGCTGTAGTTTCTATTGACAACGATCTCGGCAGCCAGCAGGGCCTGGGTGCTTCGATGTACGCCGCAGAGGTTCACGGCAGCGAGATCGGTGCGCCCATTCGACCGAATCTGATCCTAGAGCGTGTTCTTTGCGACTGGCTTGTTGATCAGATCATGGCCGGTGAGATTGCCTGTGCTCATGATGTGGGCGAAGGCGGCACAGTTTTTGCAGTTTCAGAAATGTGTATCGCTGGCGACAGCGGTTGTGAGATCAGCCTGGACGGACCGGCATTTGCTTATGCAGACAGAATTGATGCTGCCTGTTTTGGTGAAATTCCGGGACATGTAGTCATCGGATTGAAGCCTGGAGTTGAACCTGGTCAAATCAAGATGCCGGACGGTCTCAGTATGACGATGATCGGCAAG
>JALGXY010000362.1 GCA_029824495.1 Fimbriimonadia bacterium | reverse complement strand
GTCCGAGTTTATCGAGACCTCAATCTAACAGTTGATCTTGAGGCGATCGAGAAAAGAAGGATTGCGCGGGCTGAGAAGTTCCAAGAGTGGGATCGTCAGAATCGATTCCAGGGATCTCCGATCTTTTCGATTCCAGGTCCGGTCAAGATTGCAGACTTTCTGCCAGGGGAAGGCGTCGGCTATTCGGATGCTGATGCCAACAATAAGGGCAGCAGCTACCGACTGGATGAAGCTGTCGATATCGGAATTTCGATCGGAGCCGATTCTAACTTCAGCGTCGGGTGGACGCAGCCAGGTGAATGGCTGACCTACCAGGTCGATGTCTCGATGGCGGGCGAATTCAACATCGAACTCGAGTGTGCCTCAGATGGCCGGGGAGGTGCGCTCCACATCGACACTGCGGATCGGAGAGATTCTGCCGTTCTGAATATCCCCGATACAGGGGGTTGGCAGAACTGGAAGAAGGTGACAGGGAAGATCAGGCTGGCCGCCGGAAGGCAGATTTTAAAGCTTCGAATGGGCCAGGGCGGCCCAGATACTGGAGCGGTTGGGAACCTGAGCCAGCTCGTATTCAAGCCGGCTCAGGCATATGATTAGCTGGCTACTTCGGCTGCTTCATGACCCGCAGGTACGGCTTCTGCTCGTCCCAGCCATCCGGGAACATCTCCTGGGCAGCTTCGTTCGAGACCGAAGGCAGGATGATCACGTCTTCGCCCTGCTTCCAGTTGACTGGGGTGGCGATCTTGTGCGAATCGGTGAGCTGAAGCGAGTCGATCACTCGCAGGATCTCTTCGAAGTTCCGGCCGGTCGGCGCGGGGTAGGTGAGCGTCAGGCGCAGCTTCTTGTTCGGGTCGATGATAAAGACCGTGCGGACGGTCATCACGTCGCCAGAATTCGGGTGGATCATGTCGTAGGCGTTTGCCACTGACTTGTCGGCATCTGCGATGAGGGGGAAGTTGAGCGCGTGACCCTGAGTCTCCTCGATGTCGCCGATCCAGCCCATGTGCTGCTCCATCGTGTCGCAGCTCAGGCCGACCACTTTAACGCCGCGGCGGTCGAACTCAGGCTTGAGTTTGCTGACCTGACCGAGCTCAGTGGTGCAGACCGGAGTGAAGTCTTTCGGGTGCGAAAAAAGCACCGTCCAGCTGTCGCCGATGAACTCGTGAAAATTGATAGGGCCGCCTACTGCGTCCTGTGTGAAATCCGGAACGATGTCGCCTAATTGGAGTCCCATAGTGTCCTCTCGATTTAGAGAATGAGGCCCAGTGTGGCACGGTTCCCAGAATCTGTTGTTATAGTGGAGTAAGAGAGGGCACTTTTGTTCAGCTTCTTAGGGCAGGAAAGCGAGACTGCGACGGAGAATCGCATGTCTTTGGGACAGGAGGATCTGAAGATGATCCACCGGATCATGGTGGGTCAGTACGCCCGTCGGGCCGGATCAAATCTCCTGGTAGCGATGGTCCTGCTGGTGACGGCATTGCTCCCGTTTCGGCCGCTAATCGAGGCGGCTGCACAGCGGCAGTTTGAAGCCTTAGAACGGAAGAGACTCTATGCCGCAATGGTGGCACGCAGCGAGCGAGAAGGGCCGGCGGCACGCCGCTGGATCAGCCTCCGGTGCAGCCTAAAGGTCTGGCATCAGTTGACGGTTTCGCGGGCCGAGTTGAACGGCGGCATCTTTCTGGCAGACATGGGCGACAAAGATCTGCTGGCGCAGGACATCGGCAGGCTGATCGGCTCAGAGATGCCTGAAAGTTTCCCCGAGGGCTGGATCCTGACTCCCAACCCCGAACTGGAAGGAGCTGAACTCGCGGGTCTTGCTGAATCGACACCTCTGTTCGCGGTTCGGGAAAGCGAAGGTGGCCGTGGCTGGCAGATCGTTCTAGATGGAACCGTGCATCCAGTGGAGGCTGGTGAGAAGTTAGGGGGGGGCGCCGAATGACAACGCACTTCGCTCCGGAAAAGACATGGAAGGGGCGGTGCCTTAGAGGGGATGAACATGAAGAAGACATCGAATCTGACCTATGTGATCGGCGGGATCGTCGCTGCCGCTCTGCTGCTCGCAGCGACTCAATTGCCTCTGTTTGACTCTAAAGATGGCGATGCGCCGGTGATTGCTGAGCCGGGAAATCCTGACGGAGGTGATTTAGGTCTGACGAGAATCAAGCAGCTCTCAACGGCGGCGATCATCTATTCAGTCGACTGGGATGGCCTCCTGCCTTCTCAATTCGGCAATCCTAATGACTTGGAGATGACCATCTATCCCTATCTGAGATCCAGGGAGAGTTTCTTCGACGCGGATGGCATTCGGTTTCGGCCGAATCCGGAGCTGGAAGGCGTGAATCTCGAGTCGATATCGAACGCGCGGGATACCGTGATGTTCTACTCTGCCAATCCGGTTGGCAAGGGCCACCGGGTCTGCTATGCCGATGGCCGTGGTGAGATTGTCGAAGAGCTGAGCGAGCTGAACTTCACCCCTGAATTGGCAGAAGAGGAAGAGGCTGGTGAGTGATCAGCCGATTGATCCGAAGGCCGCCCACAAGATAGCTGGTCAGCATCCACGAATCCGGCTGCACATGCTCTGGTGGGATCAAAGGCACACGATCGTGGTCATGATCGGGCTCATTTTGCTGGTATCGGCCGTATTCTTGTATCCAGTTTTTGCAGTATCAAGGGATTCAGGACGGCATTCGTCACTGTCGAACGCCAAGCAGATCGGCACAAGCACCGCGATTTACCTAGCGGACCATGACGATCACTTCCCAGTCAACTTCAGCACACATCTCGAGATGTCCGATTCGCTGTACGACTACACAAGGTCGTTCGAGCTGTTTGAGGTTCCCACGGGAGGGGTCTTCCTGCCGAACCCCAAGATCGCAGGCCTTGATATCAAGGATCTGACCGACCTCGACAGTACGGTTCTGGTCTATGCGGAAAAGAAGGGCCCGGAGGGATATGCCGTCGCGTTTCTCGACACCCATGCGAAGATGGTCGACGACCTGTCGACACTCAACTTCGATCCGGTCTTCAAGGGCGATTAGCGGTCGATTTCGCCGAGCACGATGTCGATCGAGCCGATGATCGCGATGACGTCGGCGATCATCTTGCCCACCGAAAGCACCTCGAGAGACTTCAGGTTCATGAAGCTGCTCGGGCGTTCGTGCCATCGGTACGGGCGGTTCGAGCCGTCGCTGATCACATAGAAACCGAGTTCGCCTTTCGAGCCTTCGATGCCGGCATACGCCTCGCCGACCGGCGGGCGGAAGCCTTCGGTGTAGAGCTTAAAGTGGTGGATGAGCGACTCCATCGAGGTGTCGATCTCTTCGCGTGGCGGCGGAGCGATCTTCCGGTCGAGCGTGTTGTACGGGCCGGAAGGCAGGTTGTCGATCGCCTGCTGCAGAATCTTGTTCGACTCCTTCATCTCGGCGATGCGGACGAGGAATCGATCGTAGGTGTCGCCGACCTTGCCGACCGGGATCTCGAAATCGAAGTCTTCGTAGCTGCAGTACGGGTTCGACTTTCGCAGGTCGAACGGGACTCCGCTTGCGCGGGCGATCGGGCCGGAACAGCCGAGCTCGAGCGCCTCTTTGCCGGTCAGGATGCCGACGCCTTGGGTTCGCTCTTTCCAGATGGGGTTCTCGACGAGCATGTTCTCGACAACTTCGAGCTCCTTGGGGAACTCGATCAAGAACTTTCTTAGCCGCTCTTCAAACTCGTCCGGCATGTCGCCGCGCAGACCGCCAGGGACGATCCAGCTCGGCATCATGCGTACGCCTGAGAAGAGCTCGAATAGATCGAGCACCAGTTCTCGCTGCTGCATGATGTAGAAGAACGGGGTCATCGCGCCCATATCGAGCGCGTGGGTGCCGAGCCAGACACAGTGGCTGGCGATTCGGCTCAGCTCAGCCAAGATCACGCGGAGGTACTGGCCGCGTTTAGGGATCTCGCACTGAAGCAGTTTTTCGACAGCGAGCGCGTGGGCAAGGTTGTTGCCGTTGGCGTTCAGGTAGTCCATGCGGTCGGTCATGACCGTGCACTTGTGATAGGACTGGAATTCGGCCTCTTTCTCCATGCCTGTGTGCAGGTAGCCGATCACACAGCGGCACTGGATAATGGTCTCGCCTTCGAGCTCGATGATGAGACGAAGAACGCCGTGGGTCGAGGGGTGCTGAGGCCCCATGTTGACCACCATGGTGTTTTCGCCAATACGCTCAAAAGTGGCGTTTGATGGAGCTTTAAATTCCGTCGTTTCCATGCCGAACCAATTGGTGCTCATGCTACCAGGAGCGGGCGCATTTTGGCCGGGAAACGGGGCGGCTGACCCGTTCAACCTGACTTCGCTGAGCAAAAGAAAAGCCCAGGCCGGTACGGCCTGGGCTTTCGTGCTTTGATTTGAATCAGCTCTAGGCTGCGGACGGAGCTCCTGCTGCCGGCTGACTGACATCAGAATTGGTCAGGAAGTACGGCTTGAAGCTGTCGCCATCCTGAACAAAGAGGAGGGAGTAGGCGAACTTCTCGCCGATCTTGCCGGATGTCTCGCCTGAAAGGGAGTCACCGCCAACAGTGACGTCGCCAACAGCGATGTTGTCACTGCCGCCAGATTCGAATGTCATGGAGACACCGTTCAGCTCGCCGGTAACCGAAGCGTCTGTCAGCAGGCTGCCGTCTTCGGCCACAAAGAAGAACTGAAGGTTGTTGCCGCCACCAGAGACTCGATTCTCGCCGCCGTAAACAGCGGTGCTTCCATCTTCAAGAAGCAAAATTGTGGTGTTCTTGTTGTCCTCGATCGTAATGGTGATCTCAATATCTGTGTTTGCGCCATCGATTCTGAAGACCTTTTCGCCGGCACCGATTGAGCCGGGGCCTGATGCGCCGCCAGGTCCAATATTGCTGCCAAACGTTCGACCATTCTGTGTCAGCTTGACGGTGTCTGAGCCAAGGTTGACAACTCTTGCATAACCGGGCTTTCGCTTCTTAAGCTCCTCAATCCGATTGAGGGCAGCCTCTTCCTTGGTTGGGCCGCAGGATGAGGCGACAATGGCGCCAGCCAAGAGGGCAGTGAGACCGAAAAATCGATTCATGACCTGATTATAACTGTAGCAGGCCCTGTTTTTACACAGGGCCTGCTAATTGCTTATGGAATCGGATCTTGGTGAGCCTAGAGGGGCTCTTCCGGTTCCTGAGAGTTTGCGTTAGCGTTGCTGGCCGGCTGAGTGTCGTCCGCTGTAGTTCGCTGTTCGGGAAGATTTTTGGTTACGTCTTCAGAGCCGCCCTCGTCTCCGCTGCATCCGGCAAGGCCGACGAACAGAGCTGCCAGGATCGAGATGATCAGGAGATGCTTCATTTTGTTATAAGTTCTTGTGGAATCGGCGCGCCTGGCGGACTAGCCGCTGGGCGCGCCGATTAATTTTCAGCTCATGCGAGCTGTGTCGTTCGACTTAGGAGAAGTCGTAGTCGGGGCGGAACAGCCAAGCGTGACAGCCGTTGTACCAGTAGAAGCCAGCTTTACCTTCTGAGTTGTAGCCGGTCCACGGGTCGGATCGCCAGTCTGTGTGGTTCGGCAGAAGTGTTCGGCCGACCGGTCGGAACTTAGCGTGTGTGTCAGCGAAGGTCCAGTTCTGACCCTTCTTGTACAGCCAGTAGCCTGACCTACCGAAGGTGACGAACATAGCGCCTCGTCCACCGGTGCCGCTTTCGTCACATGCGCCGCCGGAGCGTGCGATGTATCGGCAGACAGCGCCGTCTGTGGTGCAGCGAAGAGCAGGGTTGGCGAAGCCAACACCGAGGCCCTGTCGTGAACCATTAGCTTCTGTGTAGAGCGGAAGCTCTGCAACAGCTGCGATAGCAGTTGCGCTCCAGCCGTGCAGAAGGCCGTTGAAGGCGTAGGTGGATCGCTCTTTGCTCTTGCCAGCAAGAACGTCTGTATCCGGCTGATACTCCCACTCTGTCATGCCAGGAGCTGCTGTGATGTCGTAGCTCTTGGTGTACGGGTGGAGGGAGTTCAGGATGAAGGTCTGGGAGTAAGAATATCGCTCAACAGGGGAGGGTGTTTCTGCCCAGTCTGCCGGATAGTACTTGTACCAGTTCCAGCCGTGGTGTCCGGTGTTGTCTTTACCGTGGCCCAGCGGGAAGTTGTCGTCGTGGTCAGCGAGGTAAATCGCTGTGGAAGTTCCGAGCTGCTTGATGTTGCTGAGGTCAGAGATCGACTTGGCCGACTCTTTAGCTGCAGCAAATACAGGGAACAGGATGGCTGCGAGGATAGCAATGATTGCGATCACAACCAGCAGTTCAATCAATGTGAATGCCTTTTTCATGATGAAATGACTCTCCAAAAGAGAATGCTGACGCCCGCAAACGGGTCCTTGGCCTAGGCCAAATCACCACCCGTAGACGTCTACAGGAACTATCGTACAGGACATAAGGCCCCTAATGCAAGGGATTTGGCAGCTTTTTTTTGAAAATTTTCCGCCAGGGAACTTTCCAGTTTTTAGCTTGCTGCTCAGCGGCCAGAAACGCCTTCGCTTCCGGTGGTGCCTTCAAAGCTCTCGCCGGCGTGGGGCTGCTGAAGATCTTCAACAGCAGGACCAGAAGCTCCATCATGGAAGTGGACGTCTTCGCCGCCGAGGGGCTCATCCTTTCTTAAGGGGAAGCCGACCCAGTCTTCGGGGAGCAGGAAGCGCTCTTCCTGCTCGTTGCCTTCGAAGACAACGCCGAGCAGATCCCAGACTTCGCGCTCGGGATACTCAGCGCCCAGAAAGACGTTCTTTACTGTCGGCACTTTCTGTCCGTCATTCACGCCCACCTTAATGAAAAGGCGCGAGGCATGCTTGACTGAGTAGAGGTTGTAGACAACTTCGAAGCGCTCGATGAAATCTCGGTCGTGGTTCCAGGCGCCGTAGTCTACGCCGACACACTCTACAAAGTAGTCGTAGGACAGCTCCGGGTCATTCTTCAGGAATTCGTGGATCTTAGCGATCTGGTCTCGGTTGACACAGACGTAGGTTTCGCCCAGTCTCTCAGTCACGCTCAAGATATCATCGCCGAACTGCGCCTGGAGCTTGGCAGTGTCGAGCCGGGCATCGCCGGTTGTCGGCATTGCCATCAGGCAGTCTCTCCCGATTCAGCTGCTGTAGGCAGTGTGTCCTGCAGTTTTTCTGGAGCGAGGGATGTGCCCTCGTCCCAGTCGATCGCATTGACCTTCATGGCGTAGGCATCGCCCAGGATCCAGAGAAGGAGATAGATTCCAACTGCAGCACCGCTGAAGATCATCTGTTCGTTGGTCGCGGTCTTGAAGACTGTCAGCCAGCTCCAGAGGAAGACGACTTCGATATCAAACAGAACGAACAGGATCGCAACCAGATAGAACTTGATCGGGAAGCGTTCGCGAGCATCTCCGAATGGGCTGACGCCACATTCGTAGACCGCTTCTTTATAAGGGGTCTTCTTTTTTGGGCCGAGAAGCCAGCTTGCCGTCACCATGATCGTACAGACCAGGGCAGCCACGGCAACCAAAATGAGGATCGGGAGGAACCCTCCGAGCATGCGCCGATCTTACCCCTCACCAGGACCAGCCCTGAATGTAAACTGGACGAATGGCCGTCACCACCTATCTTGAGCAGCTCGCTGCAGGCAATCTGCCGAACAGGGAGCACTCTAAAGACCTGATGCGGCACCTGGTTTCTGGTGAGACTCCTCCAGCTCAGATTTCGGGGACTCTGATGGCGCTTCGTGTTTTAGGTGTCGGATCGGAGCAATTGATCGGATTTGTACAGGCGCTCCGAGGCCAGAGCGTTCAGCATCAATTCGGCATTTCGAATCTCGTCGACACCTGCGGAACAGGCGGGGGGCGGCCCAGCTTCAACATATCGACGACCTCTGCGTTCTTGGCAGCAGGTGCTGGAGCCAAAGTCGCCAAGCACGGCAATCGTGGCGTGACATCCAAGTGCGGGTCCGCCGATGTGCTTGAAGCGCTCGGAGTCGATCTTTCTGGCGATCATGACTATTTGAAGAGATGCCTGGACTCTGCGGGTGTCTGCTTTATGTTTGCCCCAGCGCATCACCCAGCGATGAGGCACGTTGGTCCGGTCCGACAAGAACTGGGTGTCCGGACAGTCTTCAATCAGCTTGGTCCGCTTCTTAATCCGGCAGGTGCGAAGCGCCAGGTGATCGGTGTCTATCAAGCAGACCTGGTTCGACCGATGGCGGAAGCCTTGGCGGGTCTCGGGTCAGATCACGCTCTGGTGGTCTATGGCCGAGACGACATGGACGAGATTTCGCCGTGCACAGAAACGCTCTGCTGTGAAGTCAAAGACGACCAGATAACGGAGCGTGAGCTGACACCTGCAGAATTTGGAATGTCACCAGTCTCTGTTGAGGACCTGATGTCTGGAGACGACGCGGCCAGCAATGCGGAGATCCTGCGCGAGGCGATCAGCAGCTCGAGCAGCGGTCGATTCCGATCAGCTCTCCCTGGTGCTGCCGCTGCGGTCTATGTTTCTGGATTAGCTGATTCGCTGGACCAGGCAGCCGATGCAGTTCGAGGTGCCGTTGACAGCGGTCGCGCCCTGGCCAGTCTTAGGGCGCTTATTGAGGCGAGTGCAAGCGAATGACGATCCTGGACGAGATATTCGCCTTCAAGAGGGAGGAGATTGCTCACCTTGAGGCGACAGTTTCGCTTGACGACCTGAAAGCGCAGGCAGAAGATATGGGGCCAGCGCGTGGATTCGTTGAGGCCCTTAAGCAGTCCCGTCACAAGCCGGCTCTAATCGCTGAGGTCAAGAAGGCGAGCCCGGTTAAAGGAGTGATCAGGCCCAATTTTGATCCCGTCGATGTCGCGCGCTCCTATGAAGCCGTCGGTGTCGACTGCCTTTCGGTTCTGACCGACGAGAAGTACTTCCAGGGATCCCCCGATTTTTTGAGGCGAGTCAAAGACGCCGTGCCTATGCCGGTCCTCCGCAAGGACTTCACTGCTGATCCGTATCATGTGTGGCAGGCCAAGGCGATGGGAGCAGATGCCCTTCTGCTGATCGTGGCGATGCTCGATCCAGGTGCTCTGGAAGAGATGCACGGACTGGCCAAAGAGATCGGGCTCGATGTTCTGGTCGAAGTGCACACGGCTGAAGAGGCCGAGACGGCGCTGTCGATCGGCGCAGACCTGATCGGCGTGAACAACCGCGATCTCAAGACCTTCGAGATCAGCCTTGAGCACTCGCGCGATGTGATTCCGATGCTGAACGGCAGAGCCGTCGCGGTTTCTGAGTCCGCACTGCACTCAAAGGAAAATGTTGAGCAGGTGAGCAGTTGGGGAGCAGACGCGGTCTTGATCGGAACAGCATTCTGCAAGGCAGACGATCCTGGCCAGAAGGCCAAGGAGATCATGGGCTGGTGACCTGGGCAAAAATCTGTGGCTTGACCAATCAGTCCGACGCCGAATGGGCGATCGAGTGTGGGGCAGATGCTTTGGGGTTCATTCGCGAGCCGAGCAGCGCCCGGTACATCTCACCATCGAATCTGGATTGGATCGGAGCCCTCGAGTTCAGCGGCCCCAAGGTGGAAGTCTACGGCGAACTTCCGGACCATCATTCTGATGAAGGCCCGTTTGACGCGTTTCAGACAACGAGCGTCATCTGTTTTGACCTGATGCCTGGCT
>JALGXY010000361.1 GCA_029824495.1 Fimbriimonadia bacterium | reverse complement strand
CTCAGATGTGATGCACTCTGCCAGAAGCATATCGAGTGGATTCTGCTTGTGATAGAAGCTCATGACGCCCGAAATCTTGTTGACCTTCGGCGTCGCATTGAAGTGAACGCTGACAAAAGCTGCCGCGCTGCTGTTGTTGGCGACATCAGTTCTGGTCCTCAGACCGACATAGTCGTCAGTCGCGCGGGTCATGATGATCGAAGCACCCATCTGCAGGAGCTCCTCTTTCATCAGCTTGGCGACGATTAGAGCGTATTTCTTTTCCGACTCACCGTCGTAGAGTGCGCCGGGGTCCTTGCCGCCATGCCCTGCGTCTAACACGATCACCTTGCCCTGGAGGCCGCCGGTCAATGTCTCGGGGCGGAAAGTGCGAAGGTCCAGCTCGGCCTCCGAGTGTTTGAGCTCAAACGCCATCGGCTGTGCGAAATTGAGCGTGAGCAGGCCTGCGGTCTCGCTTGTCCTGGTCAGCGTCCAAGACTCCAGCTCGTCAGACTCTGTCACGAACTTCTCGATCTCCTCTTTGGGCTGGACACCAGGGATCATCAGTTCGATGGTGCGCGGGTCGATGTACTTTGCGCTTGGAGCGATGAACGGAAGCGGCTCTTCATCAGGAAGCCTCGGCGGCTGGGAAAAGGGAATGTTGAACTGGACTTCGCCTGCTCTCGCCACATAGGATGCTGTATCGACATCTGGTTCAGGGTCTGCAGCTTCTGCTTCCTGCGGCTCCTCGGTCTCTGTGGTGTCCTCCTCCTCTGTAGCTCTCTCCGCGGCGGCTTTTGCTTCGGCTATGACCGAAAGCAGGTCGACAGTGAATGTTGTTCCGACCAGGGCCTCTGGGATCGGCTGGTCCAACATAGCCGGATCCTCGACAACAAAACGGAAGGTCTCCTCGTCAAACTGGCCGGCTCTCCAGCCTTCAGGTAGGCCGTCAAATCGGCCCTGGTCGTAGGTGGCTCCCTTCAGGTCGATCACGAGGCGGGCGGGCTCAGACAATCGAAACGATCGGGCCTGAAAAGGGAGCGTGGCTTTCAGCGAAACACCGGAATCGGTCTTTTCAATCGTGCGGACCCAGCTTTTGACAGTGAAAAGAGATTTGTCTTCGGACCAGGTTGTGTAGCCGCCAAAGTAGCGACTTGCCTGGGTCAGAGAAAGGTAGCTGGTGCCCCGATAGGTGATGACTGGAACAGCAGCGCTTCGGTCACCATCAGTGACTTCGGCTTCTGTGCCATTGAACTCAACCGACCATCCCCAGTTCTCGACCAGAGAGGCAGGCGCATAGCATTCCGCACCGATACGCAGTGCGTTGTCTTCAAAAGTGCCGTGGTAGGTCCAGCTGACATCTACAGGTTGTGGGGCCTGAGAGAAAGCTGCGGTTGCGACCATCCATGGTCCGAGCGCGGCCAGCCAATATTTCATCCTGAAAGTCCGTAGATGATACCCTTTGGTGAACGTTTTCAATCTGAACCTGTTCTTATCGAGTTTGAACCTGCATTTCGAGAATGCTTACATCTTGGAGAGACGCCTCGGTTCCTGAGAGTGGTTCACTGACCCTTTTCCACAGGAGATCATAATCAAAGCTGTGCTTTTTGCTGCTGTTGCTGCCGCCGTCACTCTCGCACCTCAACTCGTCGTGATGATCCATGGAGCCGGTGGTGGCGGCTGGGAGTACGATTACTGGAAGCCGGTCTTTGTCGAAGCTGGCTTCGAAGTGAAGGCTCCGGATCTGATGCCGGCTCAGGGCGGGCTTGAAGCGACAACCTTTTCCGATTATGTTGAACAGGTGGTTGGCTGGTGCCAGGAGGACCGATCTGTGATTTTGGTCGGTGCCAGCATGGGTGGTGTCCTGGCCATCAAAGCTGCTGAAAGAGTGAATCCTTCATCGTTGGTTCTGGTCAACAGTGTGGTTCCAGATGGAGTCGTTCGGCTCCCGATGGTGAGTGCCATGCCAGATGTTGTTCAGTGGAAAGATGGACCGCTAAGCGACACCGAAGCGGCTATGCCTGATTCTGATCGAAGGACCATTTTGTGGGCTTGGAAAAAGTGGCGCAACGAGTCTGGAGCAGTAATGAACCAGATGTTTGCGGGCATTATCGCGAAATGGCCATCCTGTCCGAGTCT
>JALGXY010000360.1 GCA_029824495.1 Fimbriimonadia bacterium | reverse complement strand
GTTGAGGATTGAGAAGGCGGTGTTAAGGCTGACCGGCTTCGGGCTGGTGACCGTGATCTTGTCGTTCAGCGTGGGATCCTTGACAATGATCACGCCGGAAGCCTTCGAGAAGACCTCAATGACAGCATCCACGCTTGCATTGCGGAAGCTGAGCTGGATCGTCTTTTTCTCATCCAGTTTGAACTCTTCCCAGGCGTTCACACGCTGCGGAGGAGCCGCGTTCTCACCCGTGTCGAATTGAGCCATACCGATTGCCGGTACCGCGAAAATCGCCAGAGCGACGAGCCATTTACTCAAGTGCATTGTCCTTTTCACCTTGCTTCTCAATCGAAGCTGCCTGCAAAGATTTAGGCTCTTCACGCGCCTCCAAAACAATCTCTCCGGTCAGCGGGCTGAGGGGGTCGTAGCCCAGCATCGCTTCATTCGGATCCGGCGGATCCTTCATCAAATCCATAATCCTCAGGTCCCCACTCGGGCCCCGAAGGGTCAGCTGCGTCGGCGTGATCTTCACCACTGAAGACCGCTTCCAATTCGAACCAGCTGCAAGAAAATCGATCGACCCGTCTGTCGGGTTCTCTACGAGCGCCAGGGGAGCTTCGTCAATGATCGCCGTGCCTGTATAGACCCAAACGTCTTTGCCGTCGGCAAAGCTCGCTGGAATCTCATTCGGGTTCAGCGCACCCCTGCGTCCCGACTCCGGGACGACCAACGGTCTAAACGCATTCTTGAGAGTTTCGTTCACTTTTGCGAACCGAGCGTTGGCGTCCTCTTCGGTGAACTGATCATCGACCGTCCTGCTGGTCCGTGACGACTGGCCCCTTGTCGGCCGTGAATTGTTCGCCTCGATTCCTTCACTCTTCTCGGGGGCTGTCATCACCCAGCCGAGCACACCGATGACGACAACGCTGCCGTAGACCAGGAATCTTGTGTTAGCCACTGGCTCCTCCTTCTTCCTCCGGCTTCAAGTAGGCAGCCAGGCCGATCGCGGCTGAAACCGTATCGCCTTCCCCATTTGAGGACGAAATCTGAATCTGGGCGACAGCCGTCTTCGTCGACTTCTCCTCCAGGTCCTTGGCGAACGCCATGACGTCGAGGAATCGACCCTCGGCCAGCACCAGGAACGTGAGCTGATCAAGCCCTTCGTTCTGGACGATCCGCTGCGGTCGGAATGAGCCGATTCTCACCCTGTGGTCTTTCGCAAACTGTGTGGTCTCGGCAAGAATGATCGGGCTGATCTGGTCTGCGGAGCCGGTCCATGTTCTTGCCTCGACAATCGCAGAGGCCTCATCAAGATCATCGCGGGAATCCCTAAACTTCGTGCTCAGCTCCTGCTCCAGCGCCTGAGCATCGGCCCTCGCCTTGACCTTGTCCGCCAGCGGAACAATGAGCTGATAGACGAACGCGCCAACAATCGCCAGCAGGCAGATCGCTGTGAGGAGGGAAAACACGGCCCGGTTCGACTTGAGCTTCAGGCTCATCTCCTGCTCCTCCTGCTCTGCTTCTGAACAAGCGGATAGCTTCCTACGATATGCGCTGTCACTGAGAACCGTACGATGGCTGTCTCGTCAATCTTCGCATTGTTTGCAAAGAGCAGCTTCACATCTCTCAATCGCTCACTCGCGCTGAGTGTCTGAACATAGAGCGAAACGGCCTCGCTGGTGCGGGCTGTACCTCTGATCTGGAGCGGTCGCCCACGGTCGATGGTGAGCCCGGTCAGCCAGACGCCTTCCGGCACAAGATTTGCCGCGACCTGAGCAACATCGCCTGGCTGCTGCGCCGGCTCAAACGCATTGTTGAGCACGGCAGCCTCGTTCTCGAGCTTGACGAGGTCTGCATTGATGATCCGGTGCTGATCCTTGAAATACTTCCTTGCGTCAGCGTTGATGTTGGTGGCTTTGGCGGCTTCCCTTCCAGCCTTCTCGTAGTCCTGCATCACCATGTCAACGGTTCCCGCAGCGACAACGAACGAAACGAGTGCGATCAGGCCGCGGCTCCTCGTCTTCTTCTTTTCGATCGCAGCGATCTGCTCGGGCAGAACAAGAAGGAGGTCGGGCGCATCGCTCCTCGACAGAGCCGAGAGGTCGTCCAGCTTGGTTCTTCCATCCGCTCCAGCGATTTCA
>JALGXY010000359.1 GCA_029824495.1 Fimbriimonadia bacterium | reverse complement strand
GTGCGCTTCAACGAGGTCACAGACGTGGATGTAGTCGCGGATGCAGGTGCCGTCCGGCGTGTCGTAATCCGTGCCGAAGATCTTCATCCGAGGCCTCTTCCCTGCTGCAGCCAGCAAGGCGATGGGGATCAGGTGGGTCTCCGGGTCGTGCGCCTCGCCGATTTAGGCGTCCGGATGGGAGCCTGCGGCGTTGAAGTACCGCAGCCTGACCGCGTTGAGGCCGTAGGCGTCCGATGCGGCCTCGATCATCCGCTCAGAGGCGAGTTTTGAGTCGCCGTAGGGGCTAGTAGAATTACAGGGATGATGCTCGGGAATCGGCACCTGCTGGGGCTCGCCATAGACAGCCGCAGTGGAGCTGAAAACGAGCTGGTTGACTTCCCTGCCGCGCATCTCCTCGAGCAGATTCCAGACGCCGATTGTGTTGTTCTCCCAGAAGGCGGCTGGGGCCTTGACGCTCTCGCCAACCTCGATGTACGCGGCGAAGTGGATCACAGCGGTGATCTCTTCCCTGTTGATGACCGCGGCTATGTCTTCCCTGCTGCGCATGTCGCCCTGGATCAATCTGCTGTCGCCAAGGGACTCCTTCCAGCCGCGTTCGAGGTTGTCAAAAACGACATGGTCGATGCCCTCGTCGCGCAGCCGACGGCACATGTGTGAGCCGATAAAACCGGCGCCGCCGGTGACGAGGATCATGTCAAATCGCCCCAGAGAATCTGATCTTCCAGGCCCTCATCAGAGGTCACTTCCCCGCCCAAAAGGCAGCCTGTGATTGCGCCGTTAACGGTGATGTTTGCGCCAGGAAGACAAACCGTGTTTTGAAGCAAGCTGCAGGAGACTTTTGCGCCTGCTCCAACCACCACATTTGAACCTATTTCAGCATCAATTTGGGCATCTGGAGCGATGACGTTTTTGCCGCCTGTAACGGCTTTGCTGACAGTCAGGAATGAGTCGAGGGTGCCGCTGTCGTACCAGTCGTCGGTGAACTTTCCAGGGAGGACCGTGAGCCCGTCCTCGATGAGGATCTGGATCGCGTCGGTGATCTCCAGTTCTCCACGAGCAGACGGCTTCACTCGGTGGACTCCGGACCAGATCTCCGGGCCGAAGACGTAGAAGCCGGCAAGGGCCCAGTTCGACTCGGGGTTCTGCGGTTTTTCGACCAGCTTGACAATCTTCTCGCCGTCCAGATTGGCAACACCGAAGCGGCGCGGATCATCGACCTCTTTGACGAGCAGAAGGGAGGCTGCATCGGAGGCCTCGAAGGCGGCCACGTGCGGAGCTAGGGGGCCAGAGTAGATCGCATCGCCTAGGTAGAGCGCAAAAGACTCGCCGCCGCAGAACTCTTCAGCACAGCCGACCGCGTGGGCCAGGCCAAGCGGCTTGTCCTGTACGGCGAAGGAGAGCTCGACCCCGAATGCTGAGCCGTCTCCCAGCGCAGACCGCATCTCCTGCTCATTCTCGCCCACAACAACGCAGATCTCTGTGATTCCACACGCCTTGAGCTGGTCAAAGGCGTACTCCATGGTCATCCGGTTGGCCAAGGGGAGCAGGGGTTTGGCAATCGCCTTCGTTACAGGAAAGAGGCGGCTGCCTTTGCCTGCAGCGAGAATCACGGCCTTCATGGCCTTTGATTTTGGCACTCAGGCTTTGGATGGTGTTGGATCGGGTGCCGATGGGCTCTTTTGGTTGGGGGCAGTGGCCTGAATCCCCTCATTGGTCGTCAAGGTCAGGACAGTGCTCTCCTTGTCTGGCCCCCCCTCCTGCCCTTCGGGCATCCTCCCCCTCATTCGAGGGAGAGGAACAGACTCAGATCTGGTGTGCCATGGACAGGTGCTATCAGCGCATGTCCGTGCGACCATTCAGTAAGACACGGACAAACCCTATCGGGCCTGTCCATGGCACACAGCTTGAGGATGATCCACCCTGTGGTGCAGATGTCTTCATCTGCTCTTAGGGGATGTGCAGACGAGGACGTCCGCACCACAAATCTACAGCCAAAAGGGGGTGCGGAAAATGTCAGACGTCTGACATTTGAACCTAATCTGGGGAATTTAGGACCTGTTCGAGGGCTTCTTTGAGCGCCTCAACGACCATCTCTTCTGTGTGCTCTGGATCATCGAAGCG
>JALGXY010000358.1 GCA_029824495.1 Fimbriimonadia bacterium | reverse complement strand
TGTCTCTGCGATCCGCGATTGGCTCGCTGAACTATCTCGTGGCTAACTTGGCAACTGGCGTGCGGAAGCCTTGGCGCCGTCCGAAGTCAAAAAAATCATACTCCTAGCCATATTTGGCAAAGGCCGAGCAGGGCCGTCTTTC
The DNA here is from genome assembly GCA_029824495.1 of Fimbriimonadia bacterium. Lineage (GTDB taxonomy): Bacteria > Armatimonadota > Fimbriimonadia > Fimbriimonadales > Fimbriimonadaceae > JALGXY01. Next base: position 1,980 of record JALGXY010000358.1, on the reverse strand, counting down.
CCGGCGTCGGTACGGAAGAAGCGCACAAGCCGAACAAATTTAAAATTTTCGCTCCTATGCGTGCGCCGAGCATCAAGCCAGGACTCAATGTCGGCGACCCTATAGCGAACCATCCTCCTGCCGATGCGCAACATCGGCGGACCGTCACCACGATGAGCGGATATCTCAAGAAACCTCTTCGAGAGGCCATATCGCGCCTCGACTTCCTGGCGCGTCAGGAGGTAGCGGTCATTGGGTGCCATCGTGTTGCCTCTTGTCGTTTGCAGCGGTGTGAGGCAATCCTGCGTGGCAACCGACAGTGCGAATAGACCGTCACGGTTTAAAATGTGCGGTGCTTAGGTTTCTCCCCGAGACAGTTTCGGCCGGCCTCGCTGCCGCACCTCGGGAGTTGCGGTATTTTGCCAAATTCTTTCCTTGGCTCGATGTGAAAGTCCGGGGAATCGGCTAGCCATCTCCAGGAAGACTTCGCCCCTGATGAGCCGGGCGCCGCTGCGTTCGGCCTCTTTGACAATTTCACTGAGCCACGCCTTCGCCGCAGATTCACTACGTCGATCTTGATCGCTGCGCGGACCCCGCCCTGATTCCCTTCTCAGATCTCTCGGGAGATCTCCCGAGAAGACAAAACGCCACTCGTTCCCGCTAGAGAAATCGATCGGATCAGTCATCCAGCTATCCGGGCTGATCAGTTCCCAGCCCGCTCTGGTCCCGACGACAACAAGGATGCGACCCGTCTGAACACAGCGCGTTTTTGCCTCTTCAGCCTCAGCAGCACCTTGCTTGTAGATCTTGTATGCCTCCCAAGCTCCTTCTGGCAGGGGCGTGGAGAGCATCGCGACATGGTGTCCGCTCAGCTTCGGCCCCTCCTCGAAGGAGAATGGCGCCGGCATGGTGCCAAACAGGTCTGTGGCCTTCTCTGGAATTCGACGCTCTGCTTCCCGGATAGCCTGGCAGGGTTCCTCCGCAAGTCTTTCGAGATCGGAGAAAGCATGTCCGCCTCGAGATTGGAGCCGACTCATGAAGGCGCTGTGCATCGCCTTCTCGCCTCTCAGCCAGCGAATTCGCATTCCGCCGACGACCGACGATGGCCGCCCACCGGCGAGAAGTTTCCGGTCAATGCGCGAAAAGGTCGAGCCTTCCAAAACTTCGGGACCGATGCTGTCGAGGTTCCAGTCGACACCGTCGAAATCATCAATCTTCACTGTCATCCGTCACCACCCGAATCCTCCATGCTCTCTCTTTCCGCACGCAGAAATCCTTTGCAACTGCAAGTGTCCTTCAGGTGAGGAAGTCTGGGGCCGCGCGTGCGTCAAGCGGACGGCCGATCAAGGATCACAAAGCTTCTTTTCTCGGTTTACCCTTGCGTCTTCGCAAGGCACCACGCCAATCTCCGTCCTGCGTCACGAGTTTCCAGCATCACAATAAAACCGAAATGGCGGTCGGACCCATGTCCATTCAGAACAATCCGGCCGGCGGCATTTTCTTCATCCTGCTCGGCATGCTCTGCATCTCGGTCAACGACATGCTGATCAAGCAGCTTTCCGGTGCCTACCCGCTTCACCAGATGGTCTTCGTGCGCTCTGCAATCGCGATACTCTTCAGCCTGATCTTCGTGTATTTCGAAGGCGGCTTCTCGATCCTCCGGACGAATACCCCGGGCCTGCACTTGCTGCGGGGCCTGCTGGTGGTGATCGCGAACATGACCTTCTTCGCGGCCTTGGCCGCGCTTCCGCTCGCGGACGCGACTGCGCTTTTCTTCGTGGCGCCGCTCCTGATCACGGTGCTCTCGATCCCGTTGCTCGGCGAGAAAGTCGGCTACCGCAGGATCTCGGCGGTCGTGGTCGGACTCCTAGGCGTGCTGCTCATGCTGCGGCCGGGGGCCGCGCCTTCGGAGGGCGCGCCCGACCGGATCGTGCTGCTGCTCCCGATCGTCGCAGCTCTGGCCTATGCCTTCATGCAGATCCTGACTCGAAAGCTTGGCAT
>JALGXY010000357.1 GCA_029824495.1 Fimbriimonadia bacterium | reverse complement strand
TGCCTGAAACGCAAGAAAGCCCGCAAGGCGGTCGAGGCTTTTGACAAAGAGGTGAAGCCCTCAGCTCCTCAAGAGCCTCCCCTCTCTTCAGTTGGCGAGGTGTATGGCGCGGTTGAAAATGCCTTGCACCGAGATGCTCCTGACCTCTGTCTGGTTGATGCCCTCTACACCCTCGACACAGAAGGCGGCCGGAACATCACAGTCTTTGCCGAGTCACCCGTGACCGGTCAGCGGGTTCAGGCCTCTCACCCGATGGGCGAGTCGGTCGACCAAGTCCTGGTCGAAGAGCTTCTCGCTGCACACCAAAAAGAAGCGTAAACCCGCTGCAGAACGGCGGTGAAAGCCGTAGACTGTAGGCACAGATGACACCCTCCGATGAGACTCGCGTCGGCAGACTTCTCAGCCGGATCGCCGAAATCGCGCCGGATGACCCCAAGCTGCAGGCCTATCTCGCCGAGCTTGAGCGAGAGATCGCCCAGAGCGAGCAGGCTTCTGCCGAGTCGGACAAGGAGAAGCACGCACTCGAAGAGGCGTACCACAAGCTGACGGCACCGGCCAATCGGATCGGCGTCTTCTTGAAGCACCTCGATGATGGCCAGGCGCTTGTGGCTCTGGGTGAGACCGAGTACGCAGCGCTGATAGACCCGAAGCTCGAAAAGCCCGAAGAATTGAATCCTGGCGTCCGGGTCCGCCTGAATGACGCCTACGCCGTGGTCGGCACGATGGCTGATTCCGTGATCGGCAGCCTTGTCAAAGTTGCCGAGGTTCTCGAAGACGGCAGGATCAGGCTGGGCGGCGATCAGCCTGGGCTCGGCTCGAGATTGGTTCAGCTGAGCGAAACACTGAAAGGCGCCAAGATCAGCGCTGGTGACGAGGTGCGGCTCGACCCATCCGGCCATCTCGCGATTGAGCATCTGCCCAAAAACGAAGCGAACGAGCTGTTCATCGAAGAGGTGCCCGATGTGAGCTGGCGCGATGTCGGCGGCCAAGAGGCGGCGATGAGAACGATCCGTGAGTCGATCGAGCAGCCGATGCTCTATCCTGAGATCTACGAGAAGTTTGGCAAGAAGCCGGTGAAGGGCATCCTGCTCTACGGCCCTCCTGGGTGCGGAAAAACTCTGATCGGCAAGGCGATCGCCAGCAGTCTGGCTGAGCAGGCAGCTGAGCGGAAAGGAGAAGAGGTCGAGGAGTGCTTCCTCCATATCTCAGGCCCGAAAATTCTCAATATGTGGCTCGGCGAGACCGAGCGGATGGTCCGCGAGATCTTCTCGGCAGCACGCGAAAAGGCCAAAGAGGGTCGTATCGTGGTCGTCTTTATCGACGAAGCAGAGTCGATCCTGCGCACCCGCTCTGGCGGCCGCTGGCTCAATATCAGCAACACGGTTGTGCCGCAGTTCTGCGCGGAGCTTGACGGCATGGTGGAGCTCGAAAACGTTGTGCTCGTGATCACGAGCAACCGCCCGGATTATATCGACCCGGCGATTCTGCGCCCCGAGCGTATCGACCGCCGTGTCAAGATCAGCCGGCCAAACAGAGAGGGCTGTCGCTCAATTCTGGGCATCCATTTCGACGAGAGCGTTCCGATCGATCCCAAAGAGGCGGAGGAGCACGATGGCGCTCCCTGTGCCCGCAAGGCGTTTATCGAAGCGACCCTCGCCTGGCTCTACCGTGAAGAGAAGGAGACCGAGCAGCTTGTTGTGCGGCGGCGCGGCGGTGCGGCAGAGACGCTCTACTGGAAGGATCTGGTTTCAGGAGCTCTTCTGAAATCGGTGGTCGATCGGGCCAAAGACTATGCGATTCGCCGGGCCATTTCTGACCCGAAGGGGCAGCACGGCCTGAAGATCCAGGATCTCAAGGATGCGCTCGCCGCTGAGTATCAAGAGAGCGAGATCTTCCCGAAATCAGATGTCGTCGAAGACTGGCTGAAGCTGATCGATATCGATCCAGAAGACGTGGCTGCCGTTCAGCCTGTTCGCGGCAGCCAGCGTGAGTCTGGGTTTGGTCGAGCCCTCTAACTCAGAGCCGCGATCACCTTTTTGTCACCCCTCATTTTCGCGATGTCGAGCGGTGTGCGGCCTCTCTTGTCTTTGGCCTTTTTGTCTGCCCCATGCTTCAGCAGCAGCT
>JALGXY010000356.1 GCA_029824495.1 Fimbriimonadia bacterium | reverse complement strand
TGTCGTAGAAGAGCCGGGCCAGCAGCATGGCCCACAGGATCGCAATGAGGTACCAGGTATGCCCCGTAAACAAGCGCCCCTTCATTCCATTGATCAACAGGAACATCCAGACTGAAACACAGAAAATAATGGCTCTGAAGAGAATTGCAGGCGCACTGGAATCGACTCCTGCCAGAGTCGTCAGACTCGACACGACCGGGTAGCCCGCCAGCGTAAGAACGAGGATCAGTGGATACAGGATTCCGAGCAGGTCTTCTTTGCTGAGTTTCATGGGCCTGAGGCGGTTTGAGGTCCGGTCAAGCTGAGAGTATACTGGCGGTCTTGTTCAGCAGCGTTTCCGCTGCTTCCAATGGATCAAAGTGGCATGGCAGAATCGACTGGTGAGTTAGACCTCGGACTGTACTTGACCGCGATCAAGAAAGGCTGGAAAAAGACAGCTCTTGCATCGGTTGTTGTTGCCGCAGCGGCATTGGCAATCACCCTCATTATCGCGCCAGTCTATGAAGGCCGGACGACGCTGTTGCTTGAGGTCGACGACATGCCGATGGGCTACTCATTCTTGGGCCCGGACGCTCCAAATCCGCACGACATCATCGAAGGCATTATCAAGAGCCACCCTGCGCAGACAAAGCTTCGAGAAGACACGAAGAGCCTGACTGAGGAGGGCAAAATGATGAGCGAGGACAAGATGGATTCTTTCCTCAAGGTGCGCAAGGAGTACAAGAAGAACCAGCTCATTATGGTGGTCCAGTCTCAGAACAAAGAACTAGCAAAAGCCACGCTAGACTCTGCTCTAGAGGCTCTTCATGAGCTCGACAAGAAAGTCAACTATTCGACAGCCGCACGTCAGGCCGAGTTCATTACCGGGTCGATCGCAGCAAAAGAGATGGAGCTTCAAAAGGCAGACCAGGCTCTTTCCGAATACCTGCTCAAAATGGTGGCGCCTTCTGACCCGACCTCCCTAAATGGTGCTGCGATGCCGCTGATGAGCCTGAAGACTCTTCAAGGCGAGTTGGACACAGTCAGCAACCAGTTATCCGAAGCGAGAGCCATGGCTAAAGAGAGCGCTGACAACGCCCTTGAGCTGCCCACCGATTCCCCGACATCGATCAAGTGGAGAGGGATGATCACCGACCTGCAGCATCGATTGGCGACCGCCAAAGTGACATTCGGTCCTGAGGCCCCTGAAGTCAAGAAGCTGGAAGGCCAGATCACAGAAACCGAAAGGATGGCCAAAGACGAGATGGACAAGGAGATCGAGGTGATCAACCGCAGTCTTTCTCTTAACATCCAGACTCTTGAGCTGAAAAAACGGTCGCTCGAGTTCCAGGTCGAACAGGCTCAGGTCATTGCCAACGCTGCCCCAGAGGAGGCTCGGGAGATTCGACAGCTCTATAGAGATGTGGCGACACTGACCGAAGTCTTGGTCTCGCTTAAGCGAGAATACGAAGCTCGTTTAGTCGATGCCGAAGTCCAGAAGGTCCGATGGGATGTTCTTGAAGAGCCTTACTTCCGCGAAAATGCTGTCAATAAGCGCTTTGTTCTGTACACAGCCGTGGGCTTTGTCCTGGGCGGCCTGGTCATGATCTTCATTCTAATGGCCAGAGCAAACAAGAGCTCATCGGCTGCTGAAAATGTCACTGCGTAAACCCCAAGCGTCTGAACATCGGCGGCATCGACTCAAGCTTGCCGTCGGAACTTCGTTGGCATCAAAAGTCACTACAGCCATTGTAGTTCTCATCGCGATTCCCATTGGTCGTGTGGCCTTGGGCGAGCAGGCATTTGCAGCCTTTGGCCCGATAATCAGCATCCTTGCTTTTCTGCGGATCGCCAACATTGGAATTGGGCCAGCCCTGACTGTTCGTATCGCTGAGGCTGCCAGCAAGGATGACAAAGAGAAAGAGAGCCGACTGTATGCAAGCGGCGTGCTTCCGGTTGTCTCCATCGGTGTCTTGGTCGTTGCGACAGCCCTGACAGTTGTTTCGAACCTGGCTCCCTCTCAGGTTCTTGGCGAGAAATTCAGTGCTCTCAATCAGTCAGACCTGAGAAGCGCTCTGTTGGTAATGTCCGGTTTTGCCGGCCTCCAGCTCGTTATGACCGCCGTTGAAGCTGCGCAGATCGGCTACCAGGAGACTCATAAGATAAACC
>JALGXY010000355.1 GCA_029824495.1 Fimbriimonadia bacterium | reverse complement strand
CTTCTGCGATCAGCTTCTCAGCCGTGCGGAATCGAGAATCGATGCTGGGAGCGGAGGGCTCATACTGCTCCCGCACCGAATCGTCGTCCGTCCGGACGACGACATTGACCCGAACATTCTTGAATCTCTTGAGCAGCTGGATGTCGCGCATCACGAGCGATGAGTTTGTCTGGATCACCAGCCGCGGCTGCGGGTCAAGCTCCACCAAGTGCACTAGAATTCGCCGAGTGACTTCCGCCTGCTCTTCTGCCTCACCATAAGGCTCCGAAGCGGAGCCAAGATAGATGCTAGAGCCGGCCAGCCGAGACTCTCTTCTTACAAAGCCAAGCGCCAGGCCCTGACGCAGTCGGCTTTCAACGCCATCACCTGCGTAGGGGTTGAGGCTGAAATCGAATCCCGCGATCCGGCCTTTGGCATTGGCGACCACGCGGCCTTCTTGGGCCGGTCGTTCTCGAACTGGTCTGACCAGTCTGGGTGCTGGCTGTGCGAAGAGTGCAGGCTGTCCCATATCTCTAGTATACATAAACTAGTAGACTAATGTTCCCTATGGCCCAAAAAGGCTCGTCTCAGGTCTAAAAACAGGCCTGCCAAAGACCGTCTGCAGTAAGTATCATACGAATCCATTGAGCCAGGCCCAACTTAAATGGATCTATCCGTGCGCCCTGATCGTGGTGTTCAGCACGTGGGCGATATGGATGGGCATCAACGGCAAGTTCGGCCTGTTCATTGAGCACTGGGAGGCTGCTGCCACCATGATGTTCGGCTCGTTCGTTGCCGGCTCAACTCCTGCAGGCGGCGGCGGTGTCGCCTTCCCTGTCTTCACGAAAGTCCTCCATGTGCCTGCAAGTCAGGCGACCGCGTTTTCGCTGATGATTGAGTCAGTCGGAATGGGGATGGCCACGATTCTGATCCTCTCCAAGAAGCACAAGATCGTTCCGAACGTGATTCTGTGGGTGACCCTGGGCGGAATTGTTGGCCAGTTCGCGGCCCTTTTCTGGGCGCTGCCTTCGCCTATGCCTCGGCTTCTGTTTACAGCTCTAGCGGGGACATTTGGGGTCGCGATGGCGATCAGCAGGTGGGGGCTGAATGCCAGCCCGATCGATGAACTGCGGACGCCATCTGCTCGGCGGATCATGCTGTTTCTGGCCATTGGGCTGATCGGCGGCTTCATCTCCGCCCAATTTGGATCGGGAATCAACTTGATCGCATTCATCGTGATCACGCTCGCGTTTGGCCTGAATGAGAAGGTCGGCATCCCGACAACCGTGATCATCATGGCGGTCAACGCGCAGGTCTGGTTTGCGATGCACCTGATGGTGTTGAAGGGCTGGCTGCCGTCGAATATCCCTCCGATTCCGAATGAGCCGATTGTTTGGGAGTACTGGCTGGCGGCGGTTCCGGTCGTGTCGCTCGGGGCGCCGTTCGGGGCCTGGGCGGCGAGCAAGGTTAAGCGCGACCACCTGATCGTGTTCCTTCTGGCCCTGATCGGAGTTGAGTTCATCTCGACTGCGGTCATTCTCGGGCCCAAGCTGACCAGCACCCAGCTGTGGATTGTCTTGGGCACGGTTCTGCTCTGCTGCGCGTGGTTCTGGGCGATGCACCGGTACCGGAAAATCACTCGCCCTGAGGACTTTGCGTAGCGGCGCTCGATGAGCTTGCTCAGCCAAGCTCAGTTCGTCAAATCAACCCGGAGGACTGATCATCCGTCAAAATAGAAGCTGGATGGACTTCACCCCTCTCGGCCGGCTCAAGACGATAGACGCGTTCCGCGACTACCTGCTGGAATGCGATGGCGAAGTCGATTGCGACACAGAGCTGGAGGGAGCGGACGGCCCGCTGGGACAGCCCATCCAAATCAAGCACCACGATGGCTCGACCCGCACGGTCGGCAACCGATTCTGTGTCCATCCGATGGAGGGGTGGGACGCCACAGAGAGTGGATCGCCGACGGAACACACCCTGCGAAGATGGCGGCGGTTCGGTGAGAGCGGTGCGAAGCTGATCTGGGGCGGCGAAGCCTTCGCTGTCCAGCGGGATGGCCGAGCGAATCCCAACCAGCTCTATCTGAATCCAGAGACGGATACTCGCGCCGACCTAGCCAAACTGCTGTCAGAAGTCAAGACAGCCCACGGTGACGCTGATGACCTGCTCA
>JALGXY010000354.1 GCA_029824495.1 Fimbriimonadia bacterium | reverse complement strand
AAAACATTCCCGTTTCACCGACGCTCCAGACTCTCGTATCGACAAACAGCCCACTGTATTCGCCTTTTGTCTTGCCGTCGTTGCGCCCTTTTCCAACCAATTGGTGGAAGGGCAGCAGAGCTTTGAGCTCTTTGATCTGAGAGTGCTCGGCCTCCTGTACACCGATCAGGTCGGCGTTCGCTTCAGAAACTCTCGTCAGCAGATCCTCTCGCCGATGCGGCCAGGCGTTTTCCCTGTCATTCGCCGACCCGTAGCGAATGTTGTAGGTCATGACGTGCATAGAAGTCTCTGGTGCAACAGCGGACATCAGGAGCCCAAACATCGATCACGCCTTTGGGAAGTCTGGATGCAGCCGAATCGTCCAGATCTGGCCTGTATGGTAGGCAGGGTGCTGTGCCAGCCGGTTCAGGCCACCTATTCCATCTGCTGTCGGCCCCAGAGGAGTCTCAAACTCGCTGGCCAGCAGGTCATCGGTGATGTTAGACATCATCGGGTCGATCTCCGATGCCGTCTTGTCGAGAATTCTCTGAATCAAGCTGTGATCCATCTCTTCGCGCGTAAACGGGAACGGGTTGTCGTTCAAGAACCCGTCTCGAACACACAAGTCAACCTTTTGGTCAAACTCGGTCGGCCGCGGATCTATTCGGCGCATACGCCGGCCCAGCCAGTGCTCACCACCGCAGACATGAAGCAGATGTTCTGCAATCGAAGCCGAGTCTTCGTGAAGCCGCCAGTGGAGCTGCTCAAGCGACAGATCCTCCCATGACTGCTGCATTCTTTCTCGGGTGAATCGCCAGGTCTCCAAATATCCGTTCATAGCAGGGAGTCTACTCGGTGACCGATCTCCACTCCCCAGGTTAGGAAGATGCGATTCCCCCCTCCTCTTTTTGTCAAAAAGGAGGAGGGAGGGTCCGCCAAAGAGGCCAACATTAGGTTGGGCTCGAAGTGGAAGAGGGGGTGGAGGGCCAGGATGCTGACGCGAACGTCTGCACCATAGAGTTAGAGGAACCCTCTCCCCCTAGGCCTAGGGGGAGAACAAAAGAGGGGGAGGAACAATGCCGCCAACGGCATGGTGTTCCAGATGAAATCCTCAAGCTTGGGGAGAGGGGATTCAAACCTCAAGTGTGCGCCACAGATACCAGGACGCCGTCGTGCGGAAAGGACGCCAAGGCTCGGCATACGCACTCATCTGCTCCACGGTCAGCCCCGCGTCTTCGTACACTTTCTTGAACCCGTTCCGGATCCCCAGATCGCCCAGCGGCAACACATCAGCATGCCCCAAGGAGAACATAGCGATCATATCGGCACTCCAAGGACCGAGTCCTTTCACCTGCGTGATATGCGCTGATATCTGGTCTGGCGTCATCGATCTCATCGACTCCAGATCGACCGTTCCATCGACAATCTTCTCGCCCAGGTCGACAAGGTAAGCAGCTTTCTGCCGGGAGAGACCAACCGCTCTCAGTTCATCTTGGTTCGATCCCGCCAGAGTGCTTGCAGATGGAGTCTTGCTTCCCCAATAGTCGGTGCAGCGGCCATAGATCGTGCCGGCAGCTTTTCCCGAAAGCTGCTGGTACACGATCGTGCTGATGATGCTCTCCAGGAGATCCTCGGAGAGCTGAAAAGTGGGCACGGGGAGCCGCTCGACCCACTGGCCCAACACTGGGTCAGCCGCCAAGTGTTCAACCGACTCTTCGATCCACGCGGGGCGCATCACCAATCGAGAGGCAGAACGCTAGGTCGTGTCCTCAGAAGATCAGCAAGGAACCGAACACCGAACCCGGTCGGCCCCTTCGGAAGCATATCAAGGTCGGTATCTGAATTGGCCATACCGGCGATGTCGATGTGAGCCCATGGGACATCTGCTGGAGCAAACCAGGTCAAGAATGTGGCTCCCTGAACTGGGTGAGCCCTTCCGTTGAGATTTGAATTGAGGATGTCAGCGATAGGCGACTTCATCATCTTCTTATAGCCGTCCGAAAGAGGCAGACGCCAAACCTTCTCACCCGAAACACGCCCAGCCTCTTCCAGGTCAGCAGCAAGCATGTCGTTTTCTGTGAAGTAGCCAGCAAACTCGTTGCCAAGAGCCGTGACAACACCACCAGTCAGAGTGGCTAGATCGACCCCAGCAGAGAGCGTCGGCCAGCACCAGCCGACCTTCTGCATCCGTGTTGGTCACCTCTACCGTAACGCCGTTGCGGTACTCAATCACATCATCAGGCCGGTAGCTGTTCGAGCTGACAAAATTCTCGGCAGCAGGAAGCAGAGCAATGACCGGAAAATCAGGTTTGATCACTTCGGCGATCGCCTTCATGGCGCCCAAGACAGCGCACCCTCCACCCTTGTCGACCTTCATCCCTGGCATTCCTGTCTTGCCCTTCAGGCTCAGGCCGCCAGTGTCATAGGTGATTGTCTTGCCGATCAGGACGACCGGCCGCAGATCAGACCCGCCCTCCGGCGTGTATTTCAATCGGATCAAACACGGCTTGTTGTCGCTGGCCCGCCCGACAGCGCGAAGCCCGTTCAGCTTCTCTTTTGCGAGTTCGTCGCCTTCAATTACACGGCACTCCATGCCTGTCGCGTTGGCCAGCATCTCCGCCTGTTTGGCCATATAGGCAGGGGTGGCGACTTCTGGCGGTGTGAAGACCAATTCTCGCGCCAGATTTGATGCTGACGCAAGGCTCAGACCTCTTTGAATTCCCTCGGCAAACTCTTCGTCATTACCGCCTAGTTCAAGATCGATCTGCTCTTCAGGGTCGGTGCCCGTGCCCCTGTAGGTCGAGCAGTTCCAACCGAGCAGACCAGCGGCCTCGCCGAAGCAGCGGCCCATCATGGCCGGATCGCGCAGACTGCTGATTCTCAGGTCAACTCGTTCGAGCTTCTCTTTATCAATGTGTCGGATCAGGCAGCCAGAGACTTTCCTGAAAATGTCCGATGAGAGGCTCTCTTTAGTGCCGAGCCCCAAGACGATGATCCGTGGTGAGCCGCTGGGGTAGGCCTCCACAATCTCTCCAACCTTTGCCTGGAATCCGGGGCGTCGGACCGCCTCCTGAACTTCTGGAGCTTCAGCAGCGCTGACATCACTCCCTTCATAACAGCCGATCACAACGGCTTCGGGATGAACTGGATTCGATAAGTTCACAGAGCGGAACATGCCCTGATTATGTCACTCATCGCCTTCCGATTCCTCTTCTGATTTCTGCTTCATTTTTTCGATCAGCAGCGGACCTGCAATGAAAATGATCAGAGAGAAGAGGCCGAGGACAGCAGAAATCAAGACAAGCGTTTTGGTCGTCTCATCCACAAGTCTATTTTGGCCTGATCACACCTTGGCCGTGCGCCATTTTCCTTGCTTGAACATCACCATAGCCGCGACTCCCAAAATGAGCTGGGTGATCATCATCGACATCCAGCAGCCAGAGGAGCCGAGTGCTGCCCCGATCGGCATCACCAGCCCCCAGATCTCCGCACCAGGCCCCAGGGCAAGCAGAGCAGCGATCGGCAGGCGAAGTCCCCAAAGACAGATCGCCGAAAGCCACATCGGCCGCTTGGTATCCCCTGCCCCCTGCATCCCTCCGATCAACACCATGGCATATGCAAAGAACGTTTCGGTCATCGCGATAAACCGAATGAAGTTGGCAGCAAACTCAGCAGTTTT
>JALGXY010000353.1 GCA_029824495.1 Fimbriimonadia bacterium | reverse complement strand
CGACCGTGTTGATCCCGTAGACCAGGAACGGAATGTAGCCAAGCTTGTCTGCATCGAACGCCATCGCATCCTTGAAATTCCAGATTTGGAACTCAGACGGAATCCAGACAGGCGGTGTCGTCATCGCCTCGTCGAGCGGCTTAACGGCTGTCGAGAGCATCCAGACGAGAGGGAAGAGGAACGCAACCGACAGGATCACCAGGACGATGTGAATCGTCGCTACCTGAAACGTCTTCTGACGGTTCAGGCTGGCAGGCCGATTATCAGCTTTGATGCGCTCATTCGCCTCGGTGATCTCTTCCAGATTCTCAGGTTCTTTCGGCATCATCAGCTCCCGTAGTGGACCTTCTTCTCAGAGGCTCGAAGTGACAGCATGGTCAAGGCAAAAATCAGGATGAACATGATCCAGCCCATCGCGCTGGCGTAGCCCATCCGGTTGTAGCGGAACGCGTTGTCGTAAAGATACATCGCGTAGAAATAGGTCGATCGTTCGGGTGCACCACCGGGGAACATGATATACGGCACGGCGAACACCTGCAGCGCGCCGATCAAGCCCATGATGAAATTGAAGAGGATCACCGGCGAGAGCATCGGCATCGTCACATGCCACAGCTTCTTGAACGGCTTAGCACCATCGAGATCTGCTGCCTCATAGAGCGACACCGGCACACCCTGCAGTCCTGCAAGATAGATCACCATGGCGTTGCCGACACCCCACATCGACATGATCACCATCGCTGGTTTGGAGAAGAGTTTGTCGGTCAGCCAGAGCGGAGGCTTGGTCATCCCGATCGCGCGCAGAGTCTCGTTGATGATTCCGTTCTCGCCATTAAAAAGCCAGAGCCAGAGCATCGCAAGCGACACCAGCGGCACGAGAGATGGCAGGAAGAAAATTGTTCGATAGAACGCCAGACCCTTGATCTTGCTGTTCAGCAGCAGCGCCAAGCTGAGCGCCAGAACGAGGCTCAGAGGAAGTGAAAATGCGGCGAAGACGACCGTGTTCCAGAGGCTTTTCCAGAACAGCTCGTCCCGCATCAGCTCGGCATAATTCGATCCGCCGATCCAGAGGGCTGGCTTGAGGACCGAATAGTCGCAGAAGCTGTAGTAGAGCGAAGCGAGCAGTGGATAGGCGAGAAAGACGCCGAATCCAATAAACCAGGGAGAGGCAAATAGAACGCCTGCTCGCGCTTCAGACTTCTTCTTAGTCATTTGGTGGCATTCCTCATTCTCCGCATCTTCAGCGCCTTGTCGAGTCGAGGCTGCATTCTCTCATCGACCTTCTTTAGAGCGGTCTCGACATCTCCACCGTTGGCAATCGTGTCGTAGGCCGCGTTCATCTCACTGGCAATCTCTGGCCAGACTGCAATTTTTGGCGGCACGATCGCGTTGGGGCTGCTGGAGACGTCATAAAAGAGCCGAATAAACGGATTCTCGTGCTTCTCCCAGAATTCGTCAGAAACCTCGGCAAGCGGTGAGTGTTTCTTCTGGCCAAGGCACAGCATTTCCATGCCTTCTTGCGACTGGACGTACTTGATGAACTCCCATGCCTCGTCAGGGTGAGCTGCACCACGGGGAATCACCAGGATATCCATGTCAATGTAGCTGCTGCCGGCTAGATCAGGGCGGTCTGCAGGGTGAGGAAAGGGGACAGCAGCCCACTTCATATCGGGCGCATTCGCTTCGATAAAGTTTGCCATCCAGACACCCTGGAGTACAGATGCCACCTTGCCTGAGAAAAAGCCGTTTTCAGCAGTATCAAATCCGCCAAATCCACTCTGGAAACTCCTGACGGCTCCTGTGCCGAATCTGTCTGTATAGGATTGAACCCATTTGAAGGCGCGAATGTTCTCAGGAGAGGCCGCCGTCACTTTCGACTCACCATCCCAAATTTTGCCTCCGAAAATGTAGCCAAATCGATCGCGCCACCAGCCCGGTTCACTCGGCAGGAATCCAGCTCGCACCATCCGCTCACCCTCAAACTTGGTGATCGCCTCGGTTGCAGCGTCGAGATCCTCGATCGTGATCGGCGGCTTATTGGGATCGAGCCCAGCAGCCTCCCAGTGGTCGAGATTGTAGTGGAGCGCCGTCGATGCTGGTGTGCTCGGGAGAGCGTACTGGACCCCGTCGAGATTGCCCATGTCCCAGTAGACATGTACGTA
>JALGXY010000352.1 GCA_029824495.1 Fimbriimonadia bacterium | reverse complement strand
TCTCTTCCTATGGGGTCGCGAAGACGCACTTCAAATGCCCGCTGGACGGCCGCGCTGAGGGTCTTTTTTGGAGCCCAACTTACGTGGTGCCAGCACACATCGACCCGATCATCGGGGAGGATGGCTCGATCCAGCCGATCCTTTTTGACAAGCCATGGATTCTGCTTGACGCCCAGGGAAAGCGGCGTCGGTGGACTGAACACGGCGAGGACCTGACAAACGTGCTGTTTGCAGACGGTCATGTCGAAGCTCGGCATCCGATGGCCAAGCCCTAACCCACGCGAAGTGCCCGGCCTTTATCGGCCGGGCCTTCGTCGTTTGGGACCTCAATTCAGGCCGTATAGCCCGCGGTACTTGGCTTCAATATGAACCAGATAATCCTCCGGCCCCATCGGCTTGCCGGTCACCTGTGTGATCAGCTCTTTCGGAGTCATGATCGATCCTTTGCTGTAGATCTTCTCTGTCAGCCAATCGAGAATCGGAGCGAAGTTCCCTTCTCTCATCATCTCATCGACATCGCCTAGATCCGCAACAAGCACCTTCCAGATCTGTGCGCTGAGAAGATTGCCCATCGAATAGGTTGGGAAGTAGCCGATCATGCCGCCCGACCAGTGAACATCCTGCATACAGCCGTTGGCGTCGCTCTCAGGAGTGACACCGAGATACAGCACGTACATGGCGTTCCATGCATCCGGCAGATCCTTCACCTGAATCTCATCGCTCAGCAGAGCGCACTCTAGCTCGAAGCGCACCATGATGTGCATGTTGTAGGTCACCTCATCTGCTTCGACTCGGATCAGGCTCGGTTTGGCCTTGTTGACCGCACGGTGGAACTCGTCCAGCGGGCGTGACTGCAGTTCAGGGAATGTCTGCTGGAGCGACGGGTAGAAGTGCTCCCAGAACGGGCGCGACCGGCCGACGATGTTCTCCCAAAGCCGTGACTGGCTTTCATGGACACCGAGCGAGACTCCACCGGCGATCGGCAGTCGATCCCATTCGTTTGGCGAACCCTGTTCATACATTCCGTGCCCGGCTTCGTGAAGCGAACCGAAAACAGCCGAGTTGAGAAGACTCTGGAATCGAGTCGTAATCCGGATGTCGTTCACAGACCAGCCTGTACAGAACGGGTGAGGAGCTGTATCCTGGCGGCCCCGGTTGAAATCGTAACCGATGGCTCGGACCAGCTTTTCTGTAAAGGCGCTCTGATCAGCTTCTGGCCAGTCGCTTGTCAAGAAGCTGTCATCCGGCTGATTGCCTGACTCCTGAATATCCTTGATCAAGTTGGTCAGAGGCTCGCGGATTCCGTTGAACATAGTGTCCGCGTCGGCCTTGACCGCACCCTCTTCATACATATCGAAAAGAGCGTCATAGATGTGGTCTTTGTAGCCAAGACACTCAGCCTGTTCTTTGGCGATATCGAACATCTGCTCAAGGTAAGGAGCAAACGACTTGAAGTCATTGTTTGCCCTTGCCTCGACCCACTTCTCGTGAGCTTCAGCGCCCAGGCGAGCCAGCTTTTCGACCAGTTCACTCGGAAACTTCGTCTCCTGGTCGAGCTGGCGACGAGTGACCCGGCAGATCGCCTTAACTTCGGCAGATTCAGCGACAGCTTCGGCTGCTTCCAGCGCTCTCTGGGTCTCATCAGCCACAAGCATCTCGTGGTGCATTCTCGCAAGAATTCCGAGGTGAGCGGCGCGCGCTTCGGCGGCTCCCGGAGGCATCAAGCACTGCTGATCCCAGCTCATGATGCCGAGCGCAGAACCGATCGCGTTGATGTCGTAAAGCCGGCTCTTCAGTGAGTCGATCTCATTCATGGCTGGAATCTACCACTTAGGCGGACTAGATGCGTAAACTGGTCACCATGAGTCCGTACCGCAGTCTGACGTTGCTTGGTGCAGCAGCCTTGAGCTTGTCAGCCGCAGCTAAGATGCCGAGTATCGTGCTCGTCATGACCGACGACCAGGGTTACGGTGATGTCTCCGCACACGGCAACGATGTCCTCAAGACTCCAAACCTCGATGTGCTCCACAACGAGTCGGTACGGCTGACAGATTTTCATGTCAATCCCACCTGTGCTCCGACACGCTCAGCACTTCTGACCGGACGCACCAATCTGCGAGGCGGTGTCTGGCACACGATCAACGGACGCTCGCTTCTCGAT
>JALGXY010000351.1 GCA_029824495.1 Fimbriimonadia bacterium | reverse complement strand
TCTCCTTCAGCAGACTCGGCAGAGTCAGGTCACCCTTCTGCAGGCCGTTGAGTCGCCAGGCTGGTGCTTTGGTGAGCGGGTGATTTGCCGAAGTGTCGCGGTCCTTGTCCCTCGTCCAGTAGGTGATATGCGTTCTGGCGGGGCTCTGCCCGGTCATGATGCTCGTCCGGGTAGGCGTGCAGACCGCGCAGCTCGCATAGGAGTCCGTAAAGAGTGTGCCTTCGGCGGCGAGCTTCTCCAAATGCGGCGTTCGGTAGCGGTCGTTGAAGTGTGTCCGCTCTTTCCAGAAGGCGACCGACGTATCCTGCCAGCCGAGATCATCGACAAGGAAAAGGACGATATTCGGTCGGGCCTGCGGGAGGCTGGCCGGGAGAGTCGCTGCGATCAGAGAGCCGATCATGCTGTCACCGCCATAACTGTTTCAAATGCGTTCAGGAATTGGGTCATCTCGTTTTCTGTGCCAATTGTTACCCGGATGTGTGTCGGCATGCCCAGCACGTGCCCTGACCGAACAATAACTCCTCGCTTCACCAGCTCATTAAACACCTCTTCACCTGGCCGATTGCAGTCGATGCAGATGAAGTTCGCGTAGCTTTGCACCGTTTTCAGCCCCATTGCCCGGCACTTCTCTTCAACCCGGGTGATCCCTTCGCGGTTGAGCCGGACTGTGTGGTCGAGGTGCTCCTGATCATCTAGTGCTGCGATCGCCGCGGCTTGGGCCAAAACGTTGACATTGAACGGCTCGCGGATTCGGTTGATCGCATCGATCACCTCAACTGGTGCGATGCCATAGCCGACCCTGATTCCAGCAAGCCCATAGGCCTTACTGAGGGTTCGCAGAATGCAGATCGGCTTGCCCTGTTTCAGGAGTTCTACAGAGTCGGGGAAGTCGGGGTGCTCTGTGCCGAATTCGTAATACGCCTCATCGAGAACAAGCAGCGCGTCTTCAGGGGTGTCGTCGATGAGCTGCTCAACGCCGGTCTTCCCGACAACCGTCCCCGTGGGATTGTTCGGGTTTGCCAAGTAGATCAGCCGCGTCTTGTCGGTGCAGGCTCCGATCATCGCTGGAATATCGTGTGTCCAGGTGTTGTCGAGCGGAACCTTGGTGAGGCGTGCGTCGCTCAGCTGTGCGCTGGCGATATACCGAACAAACGACGGGTCGCCCATCACCAGCTCAGTCTCGTCACCTTCGAGAAGAACCAGACCCAGATAGTGGATCAACTCATCACTTCCGTTGCCGACGACCACCTGGTCAGGGCTGACGCCATGCTTTTTGGCGATCGCCTCACGGAGATCATGAGCGGCTGCATCGGGGTAGATGTTGATCCCGGAAGCCGCCTGTTTGATCGCCTCGACAGCCTTGGGCGAAGGGCCGATCGGATTCTCATTGCTGGCCAGTTTGATGACATCACTGAGGCCGAGCTCACGCTTGACTTCATCGATCGGTTTCCCTGGGGAGTAGGGCCGCATCCCCATTACATTGCGCCGAAAGGGCAGAGGCATAGCGCAATTCTGGCAGACCGATCAGAATAGAGGCATGAAGCTGCTGATCCTGGAGCGGGACCTGATGTGGAGCGTAAAGATGAAATCGCAGGCCGAGAAGCTCGGCTGGGAGGCGATCGTGACCATGGATCCCCAGCCGGCAGATGCTGCAATCGTAAGCCTGATCGAGCCCTCCTACTCGGCAGTAGAAAAGATCGAATCGCTTCAGAAACTGGGCGTGAAAGTTATTGCTCACGCGGGGCATGTTGAAGAGGAAAAACTTCAGATGGGGCGGGACGCTGGCGCAGATCTGGTGGTTGTCAACGGAGCCCTCTCTAGAAACCTGGGAATGATGCTGGAAAAGCTGTTTGGACCGGAACATACGGCCTCTGCCGATAGTCAATAGAAGTGACCAAGGCTGAATCTTCAGCCCCAGTCACGTTCATCATCTCACTCGCTGAAATGGCCGCTCTACCGAGCGGCCATTTTCTGTTTGCGGGAGGAAGACTGGGGTGGATATTCCTTTGTGCAGGTGTGGCTCCTGAGATCCTAGTTCTTGCGGCACTGTTGTTCTGTAGGAACAGCAGTGGAAATGGCGCGCGGCTTCGCCGCTCCGTCCACCACCATCCCCCACCCGCCCGCCTCCGGTGGTGGACTGGGAAAGAGGGCAAGAGGCAGAAGCCA
>JALGXY010000350.1 GCA_029824495.1 Fimbriimonadia bacterium | reverse complement strand
ATCTCGAAGTCTGGGCGCCAGGAATCGGGGAGTATCTCGAAGTCTCATCCTGCACCAACTTCGAAGACTATCAGGCTCGCCGGTCGAACATCAGATTCCGACGAGAGCCAGGCGGCAAACCGGAGTTTGTTCATATCCTGAATGGCTCAGGCACAGCACTGCCGCGGCTGATGATCGCGATCCTCGAATCGAATCGACTGGCCAACGGCGACATCGTGATTCCGCAGGTCCTGGAACCGTATCTTGGTGGTCTGGACGTCATCTCTTCAGGAGACTGAGGATTGAGCACCCCGGCTAGACCGCCACAGATTCAAGTCAAAGAGGTTGATGACCTCTCTGGCTGGGGCGGCTGGCCGAAGTCCGAAGCGCATCTCACGCGGCCAGAAAAGATGGTGGCGTTGTCTCCAGTTGAGGGACAGCAGATCGCCCGCGGCCTCGGCCGATCATACGGCGATGCGGCCGTCTTAAGCGAGGGCACAACCGTTCTGACAGAGCGCCTCGACAGGATGCTCACCTTCAACGCCGAAACGGGCGTGCTGCGCGCCGAGGCGGGAGTCACGCTGGAGGACGTCCTTAAGGTCTTTGTGCCGCAAGGGTGGTTCCTTCCGGTGACACCAGGGACAAAGTTCTGCACGCTGGGTGGGTGCCTGGCCGCCGATGTCCACGGCAAGAACCATCATGTCGAAGGCAGTTTCAGCCGCTACGTCGAATCCGCAAGGCTGGTGCCTGCTGATGGAGCAGAGCGGATCATTTCTCCGACCGAGAACGCTGAGCTTTTCTGGGCGACAGTCGGCGGCATGGGGCTGACAGGATTCATCCGCGACATCACGCTTAGGCTTAAGCCGATCGAAACCTCATTGATGAAGGTCAATCACAAGTCGGCGGCAAATCTTGCCGAAGCGATGGAGCTGATGAAGGTGGACGATCCGAACATGCCGTACTGCGTGGCATGGATCGACTGTGTTGCCAGCGGCGAAAAGCTGGGCCGTTCGGTGGTGATGACCGGCAGGCATGCCTACAGGTCCGAGATTCCGACCAAGATTGAGAATCCGCTGGAGTGTCGGTTCAAAGGCCAGAAGCCGATGCCGTTCAACTTTCCCAGCTTTGCGCTCAACCGGTTTACAGTCGGCACTTTCAACTCGTTCTATCACTGGCAGCAGGGCCGGAAAGGCGAGTTTTTGACCGGCTTCGATCCGTACTTTTATCCGCTCGATGGCATCAAGAACTGGGGGAGAATGTACGGCAAGGCTGGATTCCTCCAATATCAGTTTGTGATCCCTGATGAGGGGGCAGAAGAGGTCCTGACAAGCGTGCTTGAGAAGGTTTCGCTCTCGGGCAATGCCTCATTTTTGGCTGTGCTCAAGCGCATGGGAGAGGCGAGCCCAGGGCTGCTCTCATTCCCGATTTCAGGCTGGACGCTCGCACTCGATATTCCGGTCACAGACAAAGCCTTAGAGATGCTTGATGATTTGGACGAGCTGATCAGCGACGCAGGCGGTCGGCTCTATCTTGCAAAGGACAGTCGACTAGACCCCGATACGTTTCGGGCGATGTACCCGCGGGTGCCCGAACTGAGAAAGCTGCTGATGGACTACGATCCCGATCAGAAGTTTGCGTCAAACCTCTCAAAGAGGCTGGGGGTGCATGGTGGCTGAAGGCGCAGTTGTTGTAGTCGGCGCAACGTCTCCGATTGCGCGCGCGTTGGCGCTCGAGCTGGGGCACGAGGGCTACGCGATCAGCCTGGCTGGCCGGGACATTGCTGAACTGCAGCGTGTGGCTGCCGATCTGAAGCTGAGGACAGGTGCAGAAGTCTCTGTCCGCGAGTTCGATGCCGCAAACCTCGATTCAATCCCGATGTTTTGGGAAGACTGCTGCAGCCAGATTCTCGACTTGAAGGGGCTCGTGGTCGCTGTTGGCACGATGACCGACCAGCAGGCTCAGAACGAAGACCCTGATCTTTCTCTGCCTGTTATGCAGGTGAACTACACGGCGATGGGCGTGCTTTTGATGAACGCTGCGATGCACTTTGAGGAGCAGAAGCAGGGCTGGATTATCGGCATCAGCTCGGTTGCAGGAGATCGGGGCCGAGCGAGCAACTATGTCTACGGCTCCGCCAAGGCAGGGCTGACCCAGCTCCTGTCGGGTCTTCGAGCAAGGCTCAGTCGATCTGGC
>JALGXY010000349.1 GCA_029824495.1 Fimbriimonadia bacterium | reverse complement strand
GGCCGCCTGCCACTGCGCTCCGCCTGCAAACAAGCCGACACGCGAGGAGATTGTGGCCTGCTCAGGCTTTCTCAACGAGACGTTTGCGATGACGGATTGGAAGGCGATCCTCTGCCTCGGATCGATCGGCTGGAACGAGACTGCAAAACAGCTCAAGCCGCACCCACGTCCCAAGTTTGGACATGGGGCTGAGTTTCAGATCCCAGATGGCCCTGTCCTTATGGGCAGCTATCACCCCAGCCAGCAGAACACCTTTACAGGCCGGCTCACCGAAGAGATGCTCGACACCGTCATGCAGCGATTCGCTGATCTGATCAGTTGACGAGCTGAGTTCGAGTCAGCTCTTTGCGCATCAGCTTGCCGCCTCGCGAGAGCGACAGTTTGACGACAGAACCGGGCGGGCCCTGCATCATCTCATTCAGATTTCTAAATCCGACCACCTTGATATCTGTCTTGCCGATCGCCAGAATGTCATCGCCATACTTGATTCCCGCCTTGTCAGCAGGTCCCTCCGGAACGACGTTAAAGACTCGAACGCGTTCCTTTTTGGGGTCGTAGGCTGCGGCAAGACCGATGTGGCCAGGCGCTTCATAGTCGACCGTGTCGGTGAATCTCTCCATCCAGACATAGCGACGCGTGAAATCGAAGGTGATGTTGAAATTCTTCAGGAATCCAAAACCGACTGTTCCGTCATGAGAGGCTGAAGAGGAGGGCCGGTCGATGATGTTCCAGACTGTCTTCTTGGTCGGAACACCAAAGATCTCCATGTCCTCAAGAGCGATGTTCCAGCTGGAGACTGGTCCTGAAGCCACCCAAGACTGGCCCATAAACTTCGGCTTCTTCCCTTCTTTCCAGAGCCCTGTGCGCACCAAGACCTCGGTATGTGTGGTCGCATAGAATGCGTTGCCCGTGTCGAGCGCGAGATTTAGTCTCTTTCCGGTCGGAGCCTTGACCCGCATCTCGATCGTGTTGTGGCCAATCGGCAGCATTCGTCTCAGAAACGTCTTCTCTTTGTCGGCGCTGTTCTGCGTGATATCGTGGGATTTTGGGTGGAGCCTCAGAATCTTGTCTTCAAAGTTGATTTCAACGACGTATTTCATGAAGACCCCAACGCCCATGATTCCGTCGCAATGTGTGCCGTATGAGAGGGAGAGGCTCTGCAGAGGCTGCTGTACGATTTGGCCTTCGTCCAAATCAACAACATTGCCCGCAACCGATAGACTGTTGACATCGACTGTGCTTGCATCGAACGCGCCAACAAAGTCCTGAAGAGTGATCTTCCCTGTCGCCTTCCCCAGTTTCAGATGACTGCTGAGAACGAACTCACCGGCGAATCCTGTGTCGAACATAACCGAAACTGGCTTGTCGTTCACAGTCACATCGATCACAATCGCACTATCAGCAATAGTGAACGGTGCCTCGATCACCGGGGCACGCAAAAGCAGGAGAACAGCGGCAGTTCCTAACATCTCTGTCTATTCTACGCTTTAGCCGAACCAGAGCTTCGCTTGGGATTGTTTGCCCAGGGTCAACTGTTCGTTGCCCTGTCAGGCTATAATCCGGACGATCCCCTGGATTGAGCCGCATCTTTTCTGATGCAGTTCGAGGTGATGGAACTCATGCTGAACAAGAAGTTTTCCCTTTTTGGCATCGCAGCCGCTGCTGTCCTGGCAATTTCTGTCGGGTGCAAGCCAACTGACGAGCCAACCCCTGACCCGGACAACGGCGGCAATGGCAATCAAAGCACCGCTATCGTTCGACCTCTTCCCGAAGCTCAAGGCAACACAGCCAACGGCGACACGATCAAGATCGGTCTGATCGCCAGCCGAAACGGCGACCTTCGACCTTGGGGCATCGACTCGATCAACGGCGCACTGCTTGCCGTTGCAGAAGCGAATGCAAACCGCGCCGAAGGCGAAGCTGAAATCGAACTGATTATTGGTGACAGCAACTCGAAGCCCGAAGAAGGCAAGAATGCTGCAGCCAACCTGATCGATGAAGGTGTTGTCGGCCTCGTCGGCGAAGTCTCATCAGGCATCACAGCTCAGCTCGCCACAGTCGCGTGGGAACGAGGAGTACCGCTGGTTGCTGTCGGCGCCACAAAGCCAGACATTACACACGACCGCGGAAACGTCTTCCGAGTCTGCTATACGGACGACCTGCAGGGTCCGGTCATGGCTACCTTTGCCTACAATGATCTTGGCCTGCGAAACGTGGCCATCGTCACAGACATCAAGCAGCCCTATTCTCAGGGCCTGACAGAAACCTTTAGAAAGAAATTCCTCGCTCTTGGCGGCACGATCGCAGATGAGCAGAACTACAACACGAAGGACACGCAGTTCAATGCGATTATCGCCAACTTGAAGGAGACCAGTCCTGACGGAATCTTCCTCAGCGGCTACTTCAACGAGGTCGGCCCGTTTGTTGCTCAGGCACGCGCACAGGGAATCGACAAGAGCGTCCCTGTCATGGGCGGCGACGGCTGGGACTCAGCAGAGATTCTGACCTCCGGTGGAGACGCGATCGTCGGCGGCTACTTCTGCAACCACTACAACAACAAGGAAGACCGAGAAGCGGTCAAAACCTTCCTCAGCAAGTGGGACGAAACCTACGGTGGCGTTCCCGGAACGACAATGGGCGCGCTTGGCTACGACGCTGTTGGTCTGATGATCGACGCCGTTCGACGAGCTGATGAGAAGAGCTCACCTTCGATCATTGATGCACTCGAGAACACGACCGGCTACCTGGGAGTCTCTGGAACCATCGATCTCAAAGGCATGGGCGGCAACCCGCTCAAACGAGCAATCGTCGTCGAGCTCCGACCTGAAGGTCAGATGTTCGCGAAAGCATACGAAGGATCTGATGTCGTCGGCGACGCCGAGTAGTCACGTCGCTTGATGGATCTATTCAGCCCTCACCTACTGGCAGAGTCGGGAATCAACTTCTCGACTCTGCCTTCGCAGTTGGTCAATGGCCTGCTGCTCGGTTCGATCTATGCCCTGATCGCCCTCGGCTACACCATGGTTTATGGTGTGCTCCGACTGATCAACTTCGCTCACGGCGAGGTCTTCATGCTCGGCGCGTACACCAGCCTGTTTGTGGCTTGGAAACAGGGATTTGGCCAGGGAGTCTCGCCAGACCAAATGCCGCAGGGATCATGGGGGCTGCTGATCGGCATGATGATTATCAGCATGCTGGTCTGTGCGATCATCGGCGTCATCATAGAGTTTGTTGCTTATCGCCCGATGAGAAATCAGTCGCGAATCGCGGCGCTCATCACAGCGATCGGCATTTCGCTGCTCCTCCAATACGGCGGGCAGCTTTTCCTGCCGGCAGAACCGCCGCCAAGCATCTCTGAGAAGGTGCTCCCCGATTCGATCCAGGGTTCATACACGATGAACCTGAAAAAGGCGCCGCCTCAACTGGTCGCGGACCTTGACGCAGCTAAGACCAAGCTGCAGGAGATCAAGGACCGGTTGGTCGAACGAACAACCGCCATGGGGATCAGTGAGTTCGGACTGCCCGATGATGATCCAGACCGCGTTGCCAAGCTGGAGACGCAAGACCTGGTCAACAGACTGAATCCTCAGGTTGAGGAACAGAGTATCGCGATCATCGTCCCTAAAGGCCAGCTCGTGATGTTCGGCACAGTTGTGATGCTCATGGGCATCCTCTGGTGGCTGGTCATGTTCACCAAGACAGGGCGTGCGATGCGCGCTGCTGCACACGATTTTGAATCGGCTTCATTGATGGGCATCAACGTCAACCGCGTTGTGGTCATCACCTTTATCATCGGTTCAGCCCTAGCTGGCGCCGGTGCGATGATGAACGCCGTGTTTATCCGGACCCCATTGACTCCGTTTTATGGCTTCATGCCTGGTGTCAAGGCGTTCGTTGCTGCCGTACTCGGCGGCATCGGCAACATCCCAGGCGCTGTTCTTGGCGGACTGGTGATGGGAATTGCCGAATCTCTCATTGTATGGGTTGGCTACTCGGAATACAAGGATGCGATCGCATTCGTGATTCTGATCGTCGTGCTCATGTTCCGACCGGGTGGGCTTCTCGGCTCATCCAAGGTGGAGAAGGTTTAAGATGGCAAGCGTAACAGCAGACAGCCCGGTCAAACCTGGCGCTTTTTGGGGCACTCGACTGCTCTCGATCGTCCTCGCTCTCGCCTTCTGTTTCGGAATCGGCGCGATGGAGGGTTCGATCCCTCCGTTCGCCTTCCGCATTCTTGTCCTGGCAGGCCTCTATGTCACTCTCTCAGTAAGCCTCAACCTGATCAACGGCATCACGGGCCAGTTCTCAATCGGCCATGCCGCGTTCTACCAGGTTGGTGCTTATGTCACTGGATTCCTGACGATCAACTACTTTGATGGTCAGCCGCTGACCGCCATCCCGTGGCTGGTGATCATGATGATCGCCGGTGCTGCTGGTGCCGGAATTGTCGGCCTTATGGTCGGCCTGCCTTCGCTGCGGCTCCGGGGCGACTATCTGGCCATTGTCACGCTTGGATTTGGTGAGATCATCAGCATCGTCACCCGCAACCAGAAAGCTCTGGGTGGGTCGTACGGCATGCAGATCGAACCAAAGATTCAGGCGCCCTGGCTGGTCTGGCTCCTTGCAATCATCTGTATCGCGGTCTGTCGGAATCTGATCAAGACTGCTCATGGACTTCCCTTCTTGGCTGTCAGAGAAGACGAAGTCGCCAGCTCGGCGATGGGCGTCAACACGACCAAGACGAAGGTGACCGCCTTTGTGATCGGCTCCGCATTTGCAGGAGCTGCTGGCGCGCTGTACGGCCACTTTGAGAGCTTCATCACACCAGACATGTTTAAGATGGAGGTCTCCTTCATCATCCTGACCATGGTTGTGATCGGAGGCACCGGATCGATCACCGGCTCCACTCTCGCTGCACTCTTCCTCTTCGGACTGCCAGAATGGCTGAGAACTCTGAAAGGGGCGGACGGCAATGCCCTTCAGATCCCTGCCCCACAGGTGATCGCCGCGCTCTTCGGCGTGGTCGTCTTTGTGGCCTGTGCTCGGTGGGTGCGAGATCGCTACCACGAAAAAGGCATGAAGCTGGCTGGAGCCTACGGCTCGGCGGTCGGCATAGCCGTGGTCGCCTCGCTGCTGTTCCGGCCGCTGGCAGCGCTGATTCCTTCGATGGCTGAAACCTCGTGGGAGATCAACTCGCTGAGAATGGTGATCTTCGCCGTAACCCTGGTTGTGGTGATGCTTCTCCGGCCCGAAGGTGTTCTGGGCCATCATGAATTCAGCTGGGCATGGCTAAGGTCTCTGTTCAACAAGAAAAACAAGGAGGTGCAGGCGTGAGCGAAGACGGAATGACCGATCTGCAGGAAGAAGAACTAGATCGCGCTGATCTGATCCACTCAGAAGGCGGCCACGTACTGTCACTGATGGATGCGACGATTAAGTTCGGCGGCTTGACCGCTGTCAATAAGGTCTCATTCGACCTGAGCCGAGGTGACCTGTTTGGTCTGATCGGCCCGAACGGTGCGGGCAAGACCACCTGTTTCAACCTGATCACCGGAGTCTATAAACCGACTTCAGGCGAGATTCTATTCCACGGCAAAAGCGTTGCGGGAATGAAGCCGAACCAGATCGCTCATCTCGGCATCTGTCGCACCTTCCAGAACATCAGGCTCTTCGGGGCTCTTTCGAGCCTTGAGAATGTGGTTGTCGGCGGATTCCTGCGGCACAAAACGCCGCTGCTCTCCTCCCTGCTTCTCATGCCATCCGCAGTCACAGAGACGGCTGAACTTCGAGAGAAGGCGATGCATCTGCTCGAGGTGATGAACCTGGCTGATGACGCACACACGCGATCCCGCGATCTCCCTTACGGAAAGCAGCGCCGGCTCGAAATCGCTCGAGCTATGGCGACCGATCCGAGCCTGATTCTGCTGGATGAGCCGGCTGCAGGCATGAACCCACAGGAGAAGGAGGAGCTGTCAACCACGGTTCGCCGCATCCGAGACGAGTTCAACAAGACGGTTCTGCTGATCGAGCACGACATGAGGTTTGTGATGGGTCTCTGCGAGAAGATCGTTGTGCTCGACCATGGTGAAGAGATCGCCGCAGGCGGGCCGGACGAAGTTCGCAACGATCCTAAGGTGATTGAGGCCTATCTGGGCGAAGCCGTCTAAACCAAGAACGGCCTGACTGAGGCACAATCTGGATATGCGACGCTCCTCCTGGCCCCTGCTGATACTTCTGGCCGTAGGGTGTGGGCCTGGCAAGCCTGAAGAGCCGACTCTAGCTCGGGATCAGGTGCCGCTGACGCAGGTCAAGCCGGAGCTGGTCACGTCAATCAACCGCCTGGGGCTGGGCACAGTTCTCGAAACGGCGAGGTTTGGTGGGGACACCGCAATCTCCCCGCTGATGGTGCATCAATCGCTGGTCACCCTGCACCACACAGCACACAACGAGACTTACGATCTACTGGGCGAGCTACTCGGGTCGGATCGATCTGACATCGAAATCGACGGGCATATGGCTCTTTGGGATCACCTGCTCTCAATGAAGGGCCGTCCGTTCACTGCCAGCAACTCCTTCTGGACCATCTGGCCAATCTTCCCCAGCCGGTCTTTTGCATCGGATGCAGAGTCTCATCTAGGAATCCATGTCGAAAAGCTCGGCACTGCCGGCCCTGGTTCGATAAGGACCCTCAACAAATGGGTCGAGAAGCAGAGCGGCGGAAGAGTAAAGCGCATGGTCGACTCGCTCGATATCGATCAGATCTATATCAACACGATGACCGCCGATCTGACGCTGGCCCTTTCCTCAGATGGCGCCCAGGCCACGGCCGGTGAGGATGTCGAGATGCGGTCCTTTAGGGATGCTGACGGGAGATTCACAGTGCGGCAGATCTCCGGATCGTCCTCCGCAATTCTCGCCCTAGGCGAGGCGGACCTTCAGGGGCTGATCGAAACCTCTGCACCTGCAGAAATCACACCGCCAAGCCTCAGCATCACTTCGCAGGCAGACCTTCAAGACGGATTAAAGGTCTATGGGTTTGAGACAATTTTCGATGGCCCTGTCAGCCTGATCGACTTTTCAACAGAGATGGAAGGCGACTACGGCATGGGCGCAATGCTCAGCAACACTGCCCTCAACCTGAAAGGGTCGGAGCCAGTCGTCGGCCCGAATCTGGTCCTCGTCTACGAAGAAGAGACCGGGGCGATGGTCTTTGCCGCAGCCATAAACTTGGTCGAATCCCAATAATCGGGGTAGATTCACCGTCATGACGAGTGCAAAGTGGGCGATCTGGGCCTTCGCTTGGATCAACATCGGCCTGGGGCTCTACGGCGGTCTTGGACCAGCAAAAAGCAGTCAATCATTGTATGCCGGTGTAGGGATTGGCATCGTGCTCTTTATTGCTCTGGCTATGGCCATGAGAATGAAGGTGCCGCGATGGGGCTACATTCTTGCCACGCTGGTCACACTTGCAGTGCTCGGACGTTTCGCTCCCATTTTCATGGAAGAGGTGAAATGGGTTCCAGCAGGGATCCTCACTTTTAGCGGGTCCGCAGTATTGGGCGTTCTCGTTGGCGGTCACTTCGCCCAGATGAAGAAGAACAAGGCTGCTAGCAGATCCTGATCTTTCTTCCGTCAATTTCGAGATCTTGATCCAGAGCTGAGTTTCGGATCACTGCTCCGGCCAGGTCACCGCTGACACGCGTGATCTGGCCGACTCTCTTTCCGGCTGCCGTGATCTGAGATCCTGCGGTCATCTCTTCTCCAGTCACCAGCACCCAGGTCTTGTTTGTGTGCCCTCGGCTCTTGATCCTCATCAGGATCTCCTGCCCGACATAGCAGCCTTTGTTGTAGCTGGTTGACTCTGAATCAAATTCTGAGCCGAGCTCAGGCGGCAGAGTCTTGTCGTCTGTGTCGAGCCCAACCAGCGGCACTTTCGCCTCAAGGGTGCGAAGCTGATATTCGCCAAGGTCCATTTCGCGGCCGGCAGGCTCAAGTCCATCGAAGCCGCCCAGCAGCGAGCGCCTGCTCGGGATGAGGCCAGCAGCGCCTTCGCCCTGGATGGCAAAACAGTCACCAAGATCCTGCACTGCCACATCCTCCATGATCACCGCCTCTTCCACACGGTCAAGGAACGGCTGGGCCGGTTCCGCAGAGAGGAGAACTCTGTCCTCTTGTGCAGCAAATCGGATGATGGACAGGAGCTGGCCGGTCGGTTTGCAGAGACACGCTGTGCCGCTGCCTGATCGCACATCCTGAGTGATCTGTCCCTGCAGCCATTCGGCTCGATCTTCGCCGGTCAGAGCGATGATCCGAGCATCAGGGATCGCAAACCAGGCAAGATCTGTGGGGGCCTTAGGCGCGGACATCACATCCAGCATGGCCCGGAAAGGAACACAGATGGGACCGTTGGGCTTGCTCCTGCTTGGACTTGGCATCTCTGCCGCCTCGGCGGAGGCGGACAGATTTGAGCGTCGAGCAGCCGAGGATATCTCGGCGCGGCTGCGCGGAGTCGACCGTCAAGTCAACGTCAAAATCAACCCGACTCTGACCTGGGGCAAGGTTAAGAGCGCCTCGATCACAGCTTCTGATTTCGAGCTCGACGAACTGCCGCTCTACACCGATCCCGAGGGCAGCACACGCGGCAGCCTCGATCTGCTCTCGCTTCGCCTGACCGACTTCAGGTTGGGTGGGCTGCTGATCGACGAACTCTCGACAGACATCTACGGCAGCCGTTGGGACACAAGATCTATTAAGACAGGCGAACTGAGGCTGACCCGATCAGGAACCGGCAGAGGCTTTGTCAAGATCTCTGAGGAGGCGCTTGCCGAGTGGGTTGTTTCTAAAAACCCCGAGATCAAGAGAGCCGTCGTCGAAGTTGATCGAGACGTGATCTGGGTCGATGGCTATGGTGAATTCCTCTTCGTAAAGTCCGAATTCACAATCATCGCCAAGCTCGCAACCGACGATGGGACGAAGCTAAACCTGGTCGACCCAAAGGTCTACTTCGATTGGAATCGAGCTTCGAAACCGGCAGCTCAGGCGCTGCTGAACATCCTGAATCCGGTGGTCGATCTGAACAAAGATCTCAACCTGCACAATGCGGTCAAGGTCGACAATTTCAGGCTTCGGGGCGGTTCTCTTCTGGCTGAGGGTCAGACTGTGATCCCTGAGCGCCCAGAGCTGAAAACCGGTGTCTGAACAGGGTCCAGAAGGCTTCGACTCCGTCTGTCCATCTGATCTTCTTTCCTGCATCCTTGCCGCGAGGCTCATAAGAGATCGGCATCTCTTTGATCTCGTGCTTCATCCGGATCGCTTTTGCTGTGACTTCCGGACAAAATTCAAATCGCTGACAGACGAGACCCATGTCTTCTAGCACGTCTCGGCGAAACGCCTTGTAGCAGGTCGCCTCATCAGTCACTCTTCGGCCAAAAAGAAGAAGAACTGTGAAGGGCAGGAGCTTGTTCACCATCTTGTTCGGCAAGGCCATTTCTGGGTGCATCCCGTTCAAAAATCGGCTTCCGTAAACAACAGCCTCTTCACCATCGACAATCGGTTTGACCAGTGCCGGAATCTCCTCCGGAACATATTCCAGATCGGCATCCTGGATGATGACGGCCTTGCCGGTGGCGTGTTTCAGGCCGGAGCGGATCGCACTTCCCTTGCCCTGGGCGACCTCGTGAGTCACAACGGTGATCTGGTCGCCAAATGATGCCAGGATCTCACCGGTTCTGTCTGTGCTGCCATCGTTGACGACCACGACCTGAGAAGAGATGGGCAGAGCGAGTAGGCGGTCGATAACCTCCTGGATCGTCTCCTGTTCATCCTTGGCAGGCACCAGGATCGTCACGTCGGGGCAGTCGCCGCTCATTGGAAGGCTTAGGATACTCCCTGCGTTCGGGCTATGCTCGGTGTGGGCATGAAGTTCGACACTCTAATTCGAGGTTGTGAGGTCTTTTCCAGTGAAGGCGGCGTTAAGTCTGA
>JALGXY010000348.1:1313-11350 GCA_029824495.1 Fimbriimonadia bacterium | reverse complement strand
TAAGTCGACGCTGGCACCGAGGGGGAAGGTTTACTGAATAAGGCCCATGATCAGTAAGTATTAACTTAAACCAGGTATAAAAATGACGTGGAGGGGACGCACTCTGAAAAGAGCCCGCTCCGAAAAAAATGAAAAGAAACTCTCGTGGTTGTACACGACGCCAGACGGGAGCAGCAATCTCCCTCGGCGCCCTTCTTCTTCTTCCCGCTGCTTCGGCAGCAACCGACGGATTCTTCACCCTGGGATACGGAGCCCGCAGCCGCGCGATGGCTGGTGCAGGGCTCGCAATTCCTCAGGACGCTTTTACTATCGCCTCGAATCCTGCAGGTCTGACAAGGCTCAAAACCGACGAGTTCAGCTTTGGCCTCAACTACTTCAATCCGAGCAGGAGCTATACGGCCGGCATGACAGAAGGCACTGGCGGCATGATGCCCGGTCGGGTTATCAGCGACCGACCCGACTTTGTCTGCCCAGAAATGGCCGGGAGCTGGCGCCAGAGTGAGACCTCGGTGGTCGGGTTTGCGGTCACGGCGAACGGAGGCATGAATACGAGCTGGCCAGGCAGCGCCAATGGCGGCTACGGCACTTTCGGTGACGGACCGGCAGGCGTTAATCTGGAGCAGATCTTCCTTTCGGGCACCTACGCCAAAGAGCTCGCAGATGGTGCTTCAGTGGGGGCCTCACTGATCTTCGTGAATCAGTGCTTCGAGGCTCGAGGCCTGTCGAACTTTGCAGGATTTGTTCAGCATGGTCCTCCTTACAATCTGACCGACAACGGCAGAAACAACAGCCAAGGTATCGGGTTCAGGGTAAGTGCGATGGAGGAGATTGACGAAGGGCTGACGGCGGCGGTGGCCTTTCAGCCTCAGATCAAGATGTCTCGGTTCAATCGCTACAGCGACCTGTTTGCTGAGCAGGGCAGGTTTGATATTCCTTCCACAGTTCAGGCAGGAGTTGCATTGGAGCTTGACGAAGACTCCCACTTGGCAGTTGATTTCAGACACATTGGCTACAGCGGCGTCCCAGCAGTCGGCAACCCGTTCAGCAACTTAGGGAATGGACTGGGCGCAGACGACGGCCCAGGATTTGGCTGGCGTGATATGAATGTCTACAAGATCGGCTATCAGAACAGAGTCGACGACGAGTGGACCGTCCGGTGCGGCGTGAGCTATGGCAGGCAGCCGATTCCGAGCAGCGAAATCCTGTTCAATATCCTAGCTCCTGGCGTGCAGGAATGGCACTACGCTCTTGGAGCCACCAAGAGAATGGGCGATGATCGAGAACTCAGCTTCTCGCTCGTCTACAGCCCTGAAAGCTCAGTCACAGGCATCAATCCGATGCAGACTGATCAGACCTTGACAGTCGAAATGAAGCAGTTTGAACTCGGACTGCAATACACTCGGCACTTCTGACACACGAGAGACTCCCCGTCGCTGCAGCGGCGGGGAGTCTTCTTTTTGTCTGGGTCTCCCAGTCGATGGGTGTGAAGTCATAATCGACCCATGCTCTCCAGCCTCCTTCTTGCAGTCGCCATTCAGCAGCAGGAGCCGCCTCAGGCGGTCAATGGCGTCTTCCCCCATATGGCGGTTCGGGCTCCTGGCCTAGGCAGCAACTCAGAAGCAGGCATCGGAGCGCTCATCCCCTGGGCAGACAAGCTCTGGGCAGTCGGTTACGTCGCCCATATCCGCGGCGATGGTTTGGGGCTCTACGAAATCGGCTCAGATATGAGCTTCAGGAAACACCCGGCAAGCGTGACCGGTACGTTTGCGAATAGATTTGTCCATTGGAACAGCAGCTCGGCGATCATCGGGCCTCACATTATCAGCGAAAAGGGAGTGGTTCGTACGTTTGAAGAGCTGACCAAGCATCGGTTGGCGGCAACATCAGCTCATCTCTCTGACCCGATGAAAGTCTATTTTCTGACGATGGAGGGGCTCTTCTTCGAGGCTCATACCGGAACTCTTGAGACCAAGGAGCTCTTCGACCTAACCAAGGAGCTCGACTGGGCGAAGGGCGCCTACCTCCACTTTAAGTCGATGCATACGGGACAAGGGCGAGTGATCGTCACTAACAACACCTACGAAGAGCCGGAAGCGGAAGGGAAACGACTCGCAGGCCGACTCGCTGAGTGGGATGGGAAGAGTGCTTGGAAGATCCTGGAGCGCAACCCATTCATCGAGGTTGGTGGGAACCAAGCAGCTTCAATCAACGACTACTTTGGGAACCCGATTTTCGCTCTCGGTTGGGACAATTCAAGTGCGATTCTGCGAGTTCTTTATAAGGGTGAATGGACCCGCTATCGACTCCCGGTCGGCTCGCAGTCCTGGCTGCACACCTGGAACACCGAATGGATGCGGATCAGACAGGCCTCAACAGAACGGTATCTGATGGATGCTTTTGGGATCTTCTACGAGCTGCCCAACCTGGTCTATGGCGGCAAGCTCTGGGGGATCAAGCCGATCTCCTCACATCAGAGAATTGTCCCAGACTTTGTGCACTACAACGGCTACTTTGTCATGGCCAGCGACCAGACAGATCGGGCGGTAGGGCAGCCGCAGTCGGGCCTCTACTGGGGCAACGTTGACGATCTCTGGTCTTATGGAAAGCCGAGTGGCTTTGGCGGAGTCTGGACTCACGAGAGTGTCAAGAAAGGAGCTGTTTCAGACCCTTATCTGATGAACGGCTTTGATGGGAAGTCCGTGCACTTTACGACCCCAAAAGGCACAGCAGCGAGCTTTATGATCGAGGTTGATCCGGTTGGAGATGGAACGTGGCGAGACTATCGTCAAGTTGATGCTGCCGACGGCTACTCCTGGCACACCTTTCCTCAGGACTATTCGGCTCAATGGGTGCGAATTCGTGCTCTCAGCGATGCTGTCGACGTAACTGTGCGGTTTATCTACAGCTAGAGTTCGCCTGTCCACCACCATCCCTCCACCCACCCGCCCGCGTGATGGTGGTGGACTAGGAGAGAATTCCCCCTCCTCTTTTTGTTAAAAAGGAGGAGGGGAGGGTCCGCCAAAGAACTCTCCAATAGGGAGAGTTCGACGTGGATGGGGGTGGAGGTTCCGGATGCAGATGGGAACGCGAACCAGACCCTCTCCCTAACCCTCTACCCAGGCTTGGCGAGAGGGGACGCATTCCCCCTCCTCTCTCAAAAGAAAGGAGGGGATTGAGATTCGACTATTCAGAGTCGATCACGACAGGATCATCATGGCTCGCTGTCGGGTCGATCGGCTCGTACTCTTCAGCCACGTCGTCATCCTCAGGTCGGATGTCCGGGTTGAATGACTGGACGATGCGGCACGTCGCTGCATCGCCGGTGATATTCACCGTCGTTCGCAGCATATCCAACGGCCGGTCGATCGCCCACAAGAGTGAGATCTTCGAGTCCGGCAGGCCGACTGCGCTCAGCACGATTGTCATCGTCACCAGGCCAGCACTCGGAATGCCTGCTGCGCCCATTGCCGCTGCCACCGAAGTGAACGCGACCAGTGCCTGAGCACCCACGTCAAGATGCACTGCAAACGCCTGCGCGAAGAACAGCACCGCCGTCGCTTCGAACAGAGCTGTGCCGTCCATGTTCAGGGTTGCGCCGACCGGAATCACGAAGTTTCGGATCCTCTTCGAGACCTTCATGTCGTCGATGCAGCGCATCGTCACCGGCAGTGTCGCACTCGAGCTGTTGGTGCCGAAGGCGACAGACATCGCCGGACCCAGCTTCTGAATGAACTTGAACGGGTTCATCTTGCCGAATATGCCGACCATCACCAGAAGGAAGATCCAGTGGGTCACAAGCGCCAGAACAACAGTCAAAGCGAAGAGGCCAAGGCTTTGCCCGATCTGCTTCAGGAAGCCGACATCTTGGGTCGCCATCGTATGAGCAATCAGGAAGCTGACACCATACGGCGCCAGAGACATCACCCATCCGATCAGGACAAAGATGATGTCGTTCAGACTCTCGAAGAAGTTGAAGACAGGAGCGGTTCGTCGCTTGCCCATCGCAAGCATAGCGAAGGCAAAAATGATCACAAAGAAGAGCATGCCGACCACGTCGAGCTCTGCAATCGCTTGGATCGGGTTCGTCGGAATAATCCTCAGAATCAGATCGGCGGGAGTCTGTGAAGCGATAGCCGCAGAACCGGCTTCATCGCCCCAGATCTTAGCTGCCGCCTGACCAGGCTGAAGCACGTTCACATAGGTCAGACCGATCGCTGTAGCGACCAGCATTGTGCCGACATACCAGAAGGCGGTCATGCTGCCGATCTTGCCGAGCTTCTTGATATTGCCCAGGCTCGCGATGCCGACAAGCACCGTGGCGATGATCAGCGGAACAACCAGCATCTTAAGCAGACGCAGGAAGACCTGTCCCAAGACATAGACGACCTCGGTGGCCGGTGGCTTGACTGTGACGCCCTTACGGTCGACAGTGATCATCTCAGTCACCGGCTGACCTGTGGCATCACTCAAGCCGTCAAGAGCAGCCTGGCCATGCAGGCCAGCTAAGGCAAAACTGTCGGTAGTATCAGTGCCGTCGATGTTGACGGGGGCGGCGTCTTTGCCGTCCGGAACGATGACCTCCATAACGAGGCCGTTGCTTGAGGAGACCTCAAGCGTGTCGCCCGGCTGGATGCCAACAGGCATGTTCTGCATCATCAGGGTTCCCAAAACGAGACCCAATAGAATGCCGACCAAGACCTTGAAGGCGAAGCCCTTCTTCTCGTGCATTGCTCCACTATACTGGAGCAGCCCTGGAGATTTGCTTGCTGCTATCCCAGCAGCTCTAGCTCACGGAGCAGCCGATCGCTGCTCCGCCAGTTGTCTCGGACCCTGACGAACAGCTCCAGGAACACCTTCTTTCCAAGAAGCTCTTCGATCTCCGTTCGCGCTCTCGTGCCGATCTCTTTCAGCATCGCGCCTTTCTTGCCGATCAGGATGCCTTTCTGGCTGTCTCGCTCGACGAGAATCACGACGGTGATGTTGGCAAGCCCTTTCGATTCTTCCCAGTTCTCGACATAGGTGGCCACCGCGTGGGGGACCTCTTTGAATGTCTTGTGAAGAGCCTTCTCTCGAACGATCTCTCCCGAAAGGAACCGCACAGATTGGTCGGTCACCTGGTCATCGGGGAAGAGGAGCGGGCCGACAGGCAGGGTGGCTTCAACCATCGCTTCGAGCTGTTCGACGTTCTCCAGCTTGGTCAAGCTGGTCATCATCTCCTGAGTGGTGGGGAAGAGCTCGGTGTACGCCTTGTAGCATCGCTCTACATCGGCAGCACGGAGCTGGTCCATCTTGTTCATGCAGAGAATCGTCTTGACCTTTGTGCCGAGAACACCGGATTCGGTCAGCATCTGAGCCAGGTGTCGATCTTCCTTGCTCGGCATGCGGCTGACGTTGACCATGATGAGCACAGCATCGACGCCATCCATCGACTGACGAGCCGTCTCGTTCAGCACCTTGCCCAGCCGATGGTGCGGCTGGTGGATGCCGGGAGTATCGACAAACACAATCTGCCGAGCACCGGTTGTCGAAATGCCGAGAACGCGCTTGCGCGTCGTCTGAGCCTTGTCAGAAACGATCGACACCTTTTGGCCAACCACATGATTGACCAAGGTGCTTTTGCCGACATTTGGCTTGCCGACGACTGCGACAAAGCCTGATCTGAATTCGCCTTGCTGATCAGCCATTCAACTAATCTCGCTTCCTGAACAGAACGCTGACGCCAGAGTCCGGATCCATGTTTCCACCGCGCTGGCCTTGGCTTCGCGATTCGCGTCGTCGTCGTTTGCGTCGTCGTCGGCCACGAGACTGATCTGCCTCAGGCTCATCATCTTCTTCCGGTGCCGCTTCCGTGACTTCGAGCATCGAAGGTCGGAGCATCAGGTCATCGGCCAGTTCATCAGACCAGCCCTCTTCAACCCACTCGTCGAGCTTCATGACAGGCACGTCGAGACGAATCGTGTCCCAATGGACTGTATCCTCACGCTGTCTGACAACCTCTTCCTCGGTTAGCTTGATCGTGCCTTTCGAGTTCAGAATTGCCTCGATCTCGCTGCGGATTCCGACCATAAACACATGGGTCGTGCCGTCGAGACCGTGGAATCTGAGCCGACTGCCTTCAACCGAAGCCCACTGCTGGTTGTCCAGGCAATAGGCCACCCAGTTGTCTGGCAAGGCAATGACACGCTCTCCGCTGCCGGTGCAGTGGATCGTCAGATACGGTTCGCGAGCGTGGATGACGTCGTCATCGTGGCTCCAGATGTGAGCCCCGGCCATGCGGCCAAGCTCGCGGAAGAACGTCGGCGAAACAATCGGTTCACCCAAGAACACGCTGGACCAAGAGTCTTCTGGCTTTGGTTCGTCGTGTGTTTTGACAACAAAGCTCGGAAGGCCTGTGCTCGAATAGCAGCCCAGGATCGCAGCATCCTCTGGAATTGCAAAGTAGCTCGGTTCGAGCTGGCCGCCCTCCAGCACCTTCTCCCGCGGCAATGACATGCAGAGCGGGTGGCGCGGATCGAGCAGAGTTGTTCCCGACTTGGAGTTGAACGGCTGAGGCCGCAGGGCGATGCCTGAAGCCTCTCTGACTCGTTCGAGTGACTCGCGTCCGCCTTCGAAGAGTCCGGCACTGTAGAGCCACAGCATCACCTTTCCATCTCGCTGCACACGAGACTTGATGGCGCTGCGCACTTCCGGTCTGATATCCCACGCGTTGACAAAGATGTAGAGCCGGCTTTCCGGGAAGTTCTCTCGGTGGGCCAGGTCACTGAGCAGGTAGAGGCCGACGCTGAGGCCGGATCTGCTGAGCGATTCTCGGACGTTCTGGATCAGCGCCGTGAAGGCTCTTTCATCCACCAGATACGCCAGAGATCGTTCATCGATAAACAGAGCTGCATCCGGCGCTTTCTGCTCGGTGGTCAACATCTGCTGAAGCGATCTGTTGATCTCACCGCCGCGCTCCCAGATTCCGCGCGAGCTGAGCCAGCCGCTGCCCCAGGTGTCCATCCAGCAGAGGCCGGAGGAGTGAGCCAGCGCCGCACCTGCGCCGCGCCAATGCGAGCTCTCCAGAGCCTGAGGTGTGCGCATGACCGGGTTGTAGTCATCCGGCTCGCCTGCACCTGAAATCGAGGTCTTGTAGTCCTCTTCGGAAATGCAGAGTTTGCCGTTGAGCGCAAAGCTGTCGATCGGCCAAGGGAAGTGTGCCGCCTGGCCTGGCTCTCGTGATTTGTAGCTCGGCGGTCCGCCGATGTAGTCGACATCAGGGCAACGAAGCAGTTTGCCCAGCGCCAGGTGACCGCTGCCAGGGTGGCTCCACTCAAAGGTGTAGCCATAGCTGACACCGACCATCAAGTTGCCCTTCGAAGTCTTTTTGACTGTATGGGCCAGATCGGCGATTCGCTCCATCGCGACATCGCTCATAAAGAGGTGACAGTCGACGTACTTTCTCGCCCGTCGATCGGTCCGTACAAACTCGGCTGCATCGCCAGCTGCCTGGAATTCAGGGATCTCAGCCGAATCGAAAGTGACCTTGCCATCGAACCATGCGGCTCTCAAGCTGACCACGTCGCCAGAATAGCGGTGTTTCAGCCAATTCTGGAACTTCGCGGCAGATGCCTTAGATGTGTCGTAGCCCCATCCTTCTGCGAAGAACCACTCTCCTCTGTCGAGATGAATGCCGATGATGTGACCCGCTGGATCCTGATCCTTCAGCTCAAAAACAAACTCTTCAAGGGCTTCTCCTGCCTCCTTCCAATAGGCATCATCGCAGAAGCTCGGTTCTGCAGTCGCACCGTTTTTAAGCTTGAATGTCGAGTCCGGGAATTTTCGCTTCCAGTCTTCGGGAGCGGTGAGAACCGTTCTCAAGACCAGCTTGACGTCTGGGACGACCTCGGCTGCTCGCTTGGCGAGTCTGCCGGCTGTCTCAGCAGCCTCTTTTGCGAGAGTCTTGTCAACGGGAAGCTCGACCAGCAGAGAAAGGGCCGAGAGACCCTCTTCAGCGGCCATCTTCGCCTCTTCGAGAACAGTGCTGAGCTGCTTGTCGCTCATCGCATTGCCAAAGAAGAAGAAGGGGGGAAGGACCTCTTTCTTGTGGATCATCACGGCTCGGCCGTTGTGGGGGATCACGTGTGGCGCATCGATCGGCGGAATCACCGCTTCTCGAACCTGAACGGTCGGCTCCTCGATCTTTGTTTCGATCACCGGTTCCGGCTCTGGCTCGACAGCCTCGCGCTTCGGTGCTCGTTCACGCTTCGGCTTGTCTTGAGCTTTGGCCTTCTGTTTTGGCCTGTCGTCTTCCGGGGTTGGCTGTTCTGATTTGGAACGCCAAGTCAGGACGGGCGCGATCTCATTAGCCTCCGGCTCGTACCCAAATGAGGCGATTGTCGGACCAGGCTCGGAAGCTGCTTTTTTGGCCGTTCGTTTCTTGAGAGCGGCTTTCTTAGACTCAGCTGGAGTCGATTCAGCCCTTTTTGAACTGCTCTTTCTAGAATCAGGTGTCTTCGCCGCTGGTTTTGATCGGTCGGTATCGCGTGCAGAAGATTTTCGTCGTCGCAAGACTCCACCGCTTTCGGCAGCGGCCTCTTTTTCTGCTCGCGCTTCTGACTTTCGAGCCCGCCAGATCGGCTTGATCTCTATGTCGTTGGATTCAGGCTCCGTTTTGGCTGGAGCTTCGGCCTTCTTGGTAGTTCGCCTTTTGGCGGCCGGTTTTTTGGCGGCGTCCTTTTCCGGTTCAGCTGCTTTTTTGGCACGTGTCGCGCGCTTCGGTTTTGCCTCAGTCGTCTCGTCGGCCTTCTTGGTTGTTCGCTTCTTGGCAGCAGGTTTCTTGGGGGCCTCTAGAGCCGGTTCATCTGCCTTCTTTGCGCGTGAAGCACGTTTCGGCTTTGCTTCAGCGGCCTCTTCGGCCTTCTTGGTCGTTCGTATCTTAGCGGCAGGTTTCTTGGGAGACTCGGCTGCCGGTTCAGCTGTCTTTTTGGCGCGTGTGGCGCGCTTCGGCTTGGCCTCGGTGGTCTCCTCTGCCTTCTTGGCCGCACTCTTTCGAGCTGCGGGCTTTTTAGGAGCTGGTTTTGCAGCAGGAGTTTCCGCTGTCTTCTTTGCCCGTGTTGTGCGCTTCGGTTTAGCTTCGGCTTTGTCGTCGGCCTTTTTGGCCGGAGCCTTGCGCTGCGTCGGTTTTTTGGCTCTCGCCTGAGGCTCGATCGCGTCCTCTTCTTTCTTTTTTCTTGCCATGGTGCATAGGCCGGATCTGCCGGCCGTGCTGCTCTGCGGGGGACCTGGAAAAAGTTGGTTCAGAAATCCCGTCGCAGTGAGCACATCCTCACTGCTGCAAATTATGGCAGATGAACCTGAACGTAAGGCTCCAAACGGCTGCTTACCACCGTCGCATCGGCTTGTACATCCAGTTCTTTAGGAGATCGATTTGGCTGGTGGCGTGCTTGCCGCTTTCTGAGATCCCTGGTCCGGCGACGCTTTTGGCTGTCGGAGGATTGGTGAGCTCCGTAATCTGAATGTAAGTGCCTCGATCGATGTAGGGCACGGCCGCTTGAATCTTGTACCGAATGGAGCCGGCCTTGTACGCCCATTCAGAAGGGCTGCTGGACGTCTTGTTCAGATTCTTGACTGCAGCAGCGAACGCAGCCCGTGTCACCTCATCAGCTGTTCGCCCATCGAGCCAGTCGTAACTGGATTCTCCTGAGAGCGCCTGGAGAATTGCGGAAGGCTGCACCGCCTGACGGAAGAGACTGGGGCTGATCAGACCGCCGATATGGGGTCGGAAGATCTCGTTGCGGAGCTGACCGATGGTCTCGTAGTAGATCGCTGGTGGGGCAGACCCGTTGAGAGTCCAGCCATCAAATGCCCGTGCTTGAATTGCAGCTTCAGAGGCGTCTGCTTCTAGAGCTGCCTCAATGAAGGGCTGGAACTGCGACATCGTCTCTTCATCGGTTCTGGCGGCTGTCCAGATTGCCCGCTCAAGGTCGGCCCGCCCCAGCTTGCCGGAAGGGATAGCGTTCTCTAGGCTTGTTGAGCGGAAGAGCCGCCCCCAAACGGGC
>JALGXY010000348.1:0-1299 GCA_029824495.1 Fimbriimonadia bacterium | reverse complement strand
AAACGGGCGTGTCCTGGTTCGGCCACCAAGCAGCCGATTTGTTGTTCCAATTGACCAGCAGACCCTCTTTTGGATTGACAACGTGCGGCATCTTTTGGGGCGGGATGTAGCCGCGCCACTCAGTGTCTGGGCTCGATATCGTCGGTAGTCTCGGATCGATCCCCGCTGCCCGGATAGGGGCCAAGCCAAGATAGCGCCAGCCGACATCGCCTTCCGTCGTGGCAAAGAAAAAGTTGAAGGTTCCAGGGATCCTCTGGACGAGGCTCATGATCTGACCGGCAGATTTGAGCGAATACGACTGGTGGATCCCAGAGATCATCTCAAGTTCTCGGCCCCTCATCGAAGACTGCTGACTAAAAACGCCGTTCGCAGACTTGGCGTTGAGAATCACCGGGCCGTGATGTGTCCGCTGCTGAACAACTTCAAACTCACCGCCGCCTTTGATCTTTCGCTGAAACGCAACCGTTTCTAGGCTCCGAATCTGATCGCCATACTGGTAGCCGCCATCGGCAAGCTTGTTGTAGAAGATGTCCTGGGTGTCAGCGACCCCGCTGGTGAGGCCCCAGGCAAAGTTCGGTGTATGCCCGACCACAATGACAGGCACCCCAGGGATCGAAATGCCAGCAGCCTGAACACCAGGAGCATCAAGCAAACTGCATAGCTGCCCCACTTGTGGACGAGGCTCAGGTCTTGAGCGATCAGGTCTGCCTGCTCCCGTTCTACGAGAGCAACCGCAGGAAGCAGCTCGAAAATGCTCATCTCCGGCAGCCCAGCAAGATGAGCTTCAGTCTCCTTCCTGGTCGGGCGAGGGAAGAATGGTGGATTCGCGGCGATCTTGTCGTCTTCTGGCTTCAGAGTCGTCGGCGAGCGTGGGTCATCGATCCACATCAGGTCATCGAGTACATCAAGCGCGGAGTCTTTGGCCTTCTGGCTCTTGAGATATGCCAGCAGAGCAAGTGTTCTGAGCTCGCCAGCGCCACCAGCACCAAACTGCTGGCTCATGCTGATGGCGATCGCTGCTGAATCGAGGCTTGTCCAAGGCTTCTGGTAGCCGGAAACCGAATTGACACCTGTTGCGAAGGCTTCAAATGCTCTCCGGATCTTTGTCGGCATCTTGAGCAGCTGAATCTCAAGCTCCTCATCGGTGTAAGCGAACTTCAGAATCTCCTCGTCGGAGGGTTTCCCTGCCGGGCCGATCAGCTCGGCCAGCATGCCGCGAGCCTGGTGTCGGGCGAGGTTGAGCTGCTGAGGTCGATCTTGCGCCTGTGCGGCCCCTAAGCCTTCAAAGACAGCCTCGTA
>JALGXY010000347.1 GCA_029824495.1 Fimbriimonadia bacterium | reverse complement strand
CACAAGCGCCAAGAAGGAAGACGACTGATACGCTGGTGCGGGTGGCCGGCAGCCACTGCGAAACCGACATGCTTTTTGATCAGACCCCTCTCCCGGAAGACACTCAGGCAGGCGATCTGCTGCAGGTGCTGACCACCGGGGCCTACAACAGCTCGATGGCGAGCAGCTACAATCGCTATCTCCGCCCCCAAACGGTCCTGCTTCGAAGCGACGGCTCCGCCGATCTCGTACAGAGGTTAGAGACTTACGAGGAGATGTTCGCCCGAGAGGTGATCCCGGAAGACCTGTAATGGACTTTGACGCCAATAGAATCGTCGCCTCTTTGATCGTCATTTTCTTGGCGATCGGCATTCACGAGTTTGCTCACTGCAAATTTGCCGATCTGGCGGGCGATCCGACCCCTCGCAATCAGGGTCGGGTCACGCTTAACCTTTTCAAGCATTTCGATCCGCTCGGATCGATGATGATTCTGGTCACCGTGTTTTATGGATTCGGCCTAGGCTGGGGCAGACCAGCACCGATGGATCCTCGAAAGATGAAGAACCCGAAGTGGGACTTCTTTATCGCTGTCGCTGCAGGTCCGCTTTCGAATGTGGTTCAAGCGATCATTTGGGCGTTCCTATTCCGGCTCATGATAGGCGATCAGGTCATTGTCATCGAGGCGCTCCCGCTCTTTGTGCTTATCCCATTTTTCGGCATCGTCATTAATCTTGCTCTGGCGACATTCAACATGATCCCGCTCGGCCCGCTTGATGGACACTGGCTGCTCGGTATCCTCATGCCAGAGAAGATTGGGGTCCGCTGGTATCAATTCAACCGGCAGTACGGCATTTTCGCCCTGCTGGCACTGATCCTGATTCCAGACTTCATTCCCGGAGTCCCCGACCTGATCCGAGGGATAATCGTCCCCATCGTCGAAACGGGCCTACAGCTTCTGATCGGCTAAAGCAAAAAGCGCCTGGCAATAAACAAATGAGTGAGAGAAAGCGAATCCTGAGCGGCATGCGGGCCACCAGCCCCAAGCTGCATATCGGCAACTACGAAGGCGCCCTGCGGCGCTGGGTTGAACTTCAGAACGAAGGCTGCGAAATGTTCTGCATGGTCGCCGATTGGCACGCGCTCACCACGCTGGAAGGCGAGCCGATGGATATCCGCCGAAACAGCCTGGAGGTCGCCAAAGATTTCGTTGCTGGCGGTCTCGATCCGGCCAAGTCCGCGATCTTTATCCAGTCAGATGTCAAAGAGCACGCGGAGCTCCACCTGCTCTTCAGCATGGTGGTCGGTGTCGGAAAACTCGAACGAAACCCGACCTATAAGGACATGGTTTCGGCGCTGAGCAAAAGCACCCTTGTCAGCTATGGCCTGCTCGGCTACCCGGTGCTGCAGGCATCCGACATTCTGCTCTACAAGCCTTACGGCGTTCCGGTCGGGAAGGATCAGGCTCCTCACCTTGAGCTGAGCCGTGAGATCGGGCGCGCCTTCAATTCTCGCTACGGCGAGGTCTTCCCCGAATTCAAAGATCTCATCGACAAGGATGAGTCTCGCAGCAAACTGCCTGGCCTCGATGCGGACGAGAACGGCAAGCTCCGCAAGATGTCGAAGTCTTACGGCAACTGCCTCTATCTCAACGAGACAGAGGACGAGACAGCCGCGCGGATCAAGAGCGCGTTCACCACGCCGAGCAAGATGCGGAAGACAGACCCCGGCATCCCAGAGGGCTGTGCCGTCTGCCAGTATCTCAAGCTCTACTCTCCTGATTGGGAGAAGCAATGGGCCGAAGATGTCGCCGGAGAACGAGGCTGTTTCCAGAGCAAGAAAGAGCTGACTGAGGCTCTCAACGAATTTCTGCGGCCGATGCGAGAACGCCGAGCGGAGCTCGACGACGACGCAATCCTGGCTATCCTGAAGGATGGAGCCGACAAGGCCCGCGAAGTCGCTCAGAAGACGATGGACGAAGTCCGCGCTGCGATGAAGCTTGCCTGATCCGGGACCTCGGAACCACTTTCAGCGTCTGAGCATTTGAAACTGCACGAGTCGACGCTGTTCGACTGGTCACCGGAGTGGGAATGTTATTCGGACAAAGCAGCAGCGGCTTTGAAAAGGCGGTCAAAATGGAACTGCCGGTTCTCTACCGTGTCGCCCGCAGAATGGGATTCACGGCAGAAGAGGCGGAAGACGCTGTTCAGATGGCCCTGA
>JALGXY010000346.1 GCA_029824495.1 Fimbriimonadia bacterium | reverse complement strand
ACAGCAAAGAACTGGAGCGAGAAGCTGCCGGCCTGAACTCTGATATCGAAGAGCTGACCGAAAACCTCGTCAATCTTGAGGCTGACCTTACAAGTCTGCGAACTGATTTTGAGTCACTCGAATCAGAACAGGTTGAACTGCAGGCAATCAACGCCACGCTCAGCCAGCACAACAAGGAATACAGCGATCATAACCTCGAGCTGATCGGCGACAACGAAGAGCTGGAGAACCGGCTCAAACAGCTCGATGCCGACATCAAGCGGCTCACCTCCGAGCGTAATGGACTCGAATCAGAACTGGCAGAAGCGCAGAAAGTGAGTGCCGAAGCGCTGGCCAAGCAGCGGGCCGAGCTGGAAGATGTCAACTCCAAGCTGGCCACAGCACAGACAGATCTCTCTGAACTAAACGACGACCTCGAAGAGGCTCAAGACCAGTTGCGAGATGCCCGCATCGAGATTTTTGCCAGCAAGAATATCCACCGCTCGAGCGAGCTCTTAACAAGACTCGGCGATGAGCTGGTTCGCATGCCGGTCGGCCCCTCTC
The DNA here is from genome assembly GCA_029824495.1 of Fimbriimonadia bacterium. GTDB lineage: Bacteria > Armatimonadota > Fimbriimonadia > Fimbriimonadales > Fimbriimonadaceae > JALGXY01. The sequence continues at coordinate 9,561 of JALGXY010000346.1, read as the reverse complement.
TGACCGAAGCGGAAGCGATGCAGAAGCTGAGCGACATCATGCAGATGGCGAGCGACTATGCACGAGGCTTAGGAGCGTCGATCGTCACTGGTCAGCCGGATGAGTACGTCGCCTTCCCGGTGATCTCCTTCCCGAATCGTCCCCCCGTCAGCGGCTCCGATCAGGCGGCTTTGGCTGTCACTGCGATGACAGGACAACGACAGCCGCTCTTGATCATCGCACGGTCACTATTCAATTCATTCAAGGGTGAGTACATTCCGCTGCAGATCGAAGTCAGGCCAAATCCGGTCGTCTACAGAGCCGACGAAGAGATTGCCTCGACTGTGATCGACGGCAGTCTTGGCAACGACAGCGTGGCGAAGGCGCTCGAGGTCTTCCTGCTCAACCAGGTTCGAATCAAGGTCCTGCAGCGCGGCGTGATCCCGGCCGTAGGGAAGGATCTCTCGGTTGGAGAACTGAGCCGAGAGTCTGTTCTGAGGCTCGTCCAAGAAGTTGTGGATGCAGACCGCAGAGTTAAGGTGACTTTCTTTGCCATCAACCAAACGAGAGCTGGCGATCAGCTTCTTCTGGGATTCCGTGTTCAATGAATGACCAGGTGAAGGTTATCCTGGCGATCGATCCTGGTCATGCAAAGTGTGGCTTCGCCCTGGCTCGAAGAGAGAGTGACGGCTCGGTCAGTCTGCTGTGGCACAAGGTGGAGCCGACCGACTCTTTGATTGAGGCCGTGTCTGAAGCGGGAGACCACGAAGACTTTTCGATGGTTGTGATCGGCTCAGGGACAGAATCGAAGATGGTCACTGAGAAGGTGCGCGAACACCTGCCGAGCATTGGAATCTTGGTGGTTGATGAGAAAGACACCTCTCTCCAGGCTCGAGAACTTTATTGGAGACACAACCCTCGACGCGGATGGCGGTTTCTGCTTCCAGCCTCGATGCAGGTTCCACCGGAGCCGATTGACGACTTTGCTGCCCTTGTGATGGCACGCCGAGTCTTGATGGACTAGTCTGCAACACCAGCCAGAGTCTTCGCGATCTTTGCCGCTGAACCAGGCTTCCAGCCGCCCCAGGCGCTGACGATGATGCCGTCTGAAGCAACGCGAAACAGCCATGGCGTCGCCGGAATGTCGACAGATCGCTCAATCTTGCCGCTCTTGTCCCAGATCAATTGCCGCTTCGAGTCCTTCTTGTCTTTTGACGGTTTGACCGTGCTGAGGGAGATCTCGACCATCTTGATCCCATCCTTCTCGAGCAGGCTTCTCACTTGCCTCATTTCGTCTTCGGCCTTTTTGCTGACTTCACACGAAGGGTCAGTGAAGTAGAGGACCACCCCATTCTTGCCATAGAGGCTGCTGAGCGATATGTCCTTTCCGCTCAATCCATCAGGCAGGTCTGCGAGCTGAAATCGGTGGCCAGGAGAGATCGGGAAGTGTGGATAGGGAATGTTGAGTGGGGTGTATCCCAGCGGAGGATCTGTCTTGAACTGATCTTTGTTGGTGACCTGCCGAGTCCAGTTCGAAATCGCAACGGTGACTTCGAAACGGCCGGTTGGTGAGCTGAGCCCGAGATGATATGACCATGGTCTGCCCAACTGGTCGATCTCAATCGTGATGCCTGGAGTCCCACCATCTGGCGCCGAGAGCCTGATCTTGTCGATGGTGTTTAACCCGACTCTGCGGACACCGACCTTCTTCCACCGAGTCTCTCCGTCTGATCGGGTGGGAAGGTTGAGGATCTGTCCGGCCTGGTCGATGTCTGAGCTGGCCAAGAAGAGCGGATAGGCCATCTTCACCATCGCATTCCAGTCTGGATGCGGCTGGGCTGAGGCTCCCAAGCGACCAAAAATCTCGTAGGTTTTGTCCTTGTGATACAGGAGCGTGACCCGGCTTTCGGAATCCTGAACCAGCTCCATGTCGATGCTGGAGAAGGCCATGCGGTAGCTCTGCTCGAATCCCGTTCCGACACTCATTCTGCCGCGCCCGACCGCATTGAGCTGGGGAGAGGTCAACTTCAGATCGACCTGCAGTGCCGGTGCACTCTCATGATACTGGCGATAGCGTTCGACTGGATGCTCCTGCTGGAGACCAACCGCGGTGAGAAAAAGCAGAGACACCATCACTTTAGAATAACCCTCCTGACAAGATTCAGTTCCCTTTCAGACGTTCGATAATCGACTCGAAGCAGGCGGCAGCCGTCGATGCTGGGTCGTGAGACCCGTCTACGACCACCCATCGACCTGGCTCTAGCTGCGCTTCTGTCAGGAATCCATGACGGACCTTCTCATGAAACTCGAGCGGTTCAGCGTCAAGCCGGTCCTTGTTTGTGATTCGACCCAGCCCGATCTCGGGCGGCAGATCGATCAGGAGCGTGAGATCGGGCTTCAAGCCGTCTGTTGCAATTCGATTGAGCTCTCGAAGGAGCCCCACATCCATGCCTCGGGCGTGTCCTTGGTACACAACGGTGGAATCGGCATGGCGGTCGCAGAGCACAACCTTGCCTTCAGAAAGCGCCGGTCGGACAATCGACTTGATGTGGTGGCTTCGATCGGCCAAGAAAAGGAACGTTTCTGTGGTGCCGAGAAGCTCTTCACCGTGAAGAAGAATGTCACGGATCTTTTTGCCGACCTCACCCGCGCCCGGCTCTCGGGTTTCGAGCACTTCGTGACCGGCATCTTTCAGCCATTCAGACACGGCACGAAGCGCTGTCGATTTCCCTGAACCTTCTGGCCCTTCGAATGTCACGAACACACGGCCAGATTACTCGGATAAACTCCAGCGTATGGACCTCGGTCAGCTTCTGGACGATCTCTGCTCATTTTTGGGCAGCGATCAGGTTCTGAGCGAGGGAGCAGCTCTCAAGGCCTACGACTGCGACGCCTATACGCTCGACAAGAGCAGGCCGCAGGCCGTCGTTTTTCCGCGGTCGACCGAGGATGTCCAGGGAATCATTCGGATCTGCCAGGAGCACGAGTGCCCGTTCACACCCCGCGGCGCCGGAACCGGGCTGAGCGGCGGAGCCTTAGCTGCAAAAGGCGGAATTCTGATCTCGACCAAGGCGATGACTCAGATCCTGGATGTCGATCCAGAAAACGGCAGCCTCTTGGCACAAGCAGGCGCTGTCAACCTCAACCTGACCCGCGCAGCAGCAGGTCACAACATGCACTTCGCTCCCGACCCGAGCAGTCAGTCGGTGAGCACCCTTGGAGGCAACATTGCCGAGAACTCTGGAGGGCCGCACACACTCAAGTACGGTGTGACAGCTCAGCACATCCTCGGGCTGACGATGGTCGGGTTTGACGGTGGTCGCGTCGACTTGGGAGGCGAAGTTGCAGAGCACCCGACGAGCGGCTGGATGAATCTGGTGATCGGATCGGAGGGGACACTCGGAATCGTCACAGAGGCGCGAGTGAAACTGACGCCTAATCCTGAGGCGACTCAGACAGCTTTGGCGGCATTTCCGACCGTCCGACAGGCGACCGAGACAGTGTCGGCGATCATCGCCGCAGGTGTGATTCCTGCCGCGCTCGAGATGATGGACAGCCGGGTCATGTCTGCGGTGCGGGCTGCGTTCGGCCTCGACTACCCCGAGGGCACAGGTGCTCTGCTGCTCGTCGAATGCGATGGATCGCCAGAAGAGGCGTTGTCTGAGATACAAGAGGTCAATTCCCTATGCGCTGAGCGGGGATCGCTGTCGGTGGTGATTTCAGATGATCCTGAACAGAGGGCGCAGCTGTGGAAGGCGAGAAAAAAAGGAATCGGAGCGCTTGGTCGTATTGCACCGACCCTGGTGACTCACGATGGTGTGATTCCGCGGTCGAAGCTCCCTGAGATGCTCGATTTCGTGATCAAGACGGCTCACGAAAATCGCATCATCGCGGCAAATATTTTTCATGCGGGCGATGGCAACCTACATCCGATCCTCTGCTTTGATGAGCGGGAGCCGGGGATGATAGCTGCTGCTGAAAGAGCAGGCTCTGAGATTATTCGGAAGTGCATCGAGCTGGGCGGCAGCATCACCGGTGAACACGGAGTTGGTGTCGAGAAGATCGACGCGATCAAGCTGATGTTCAGCCCAGATGACATCCGACTGCAGGAGGACTTTAAGAGCGCGTTTCACCAGAGCGACCTCTGCAATCCCTGCAAGATCCTGCCGAATCAGAAAGGCTGTGTCGAGCACATGCGGCGCTGGCGAGGTGTCGCAACATGATGAGCTCCAGCTCTTGGAAAAAGGCTGGTCAGCGCCTTATGGAGTTTGGCGAGGCCCTTCCATCACGGTGCCGAATTGTTGGTTCGGAGAGCAAGACCAGGTTCTACGCACCCTCAACAGCTACACCAGTGTCAACCAAATGGTTAAACGGCATCATCGAGTGGGATCCAGATGATCAGGTGGTGGTTGTCTGGGCAGGAACAGACGCAGCAGACCTTCAATCCGAGCTGCAGACCAAAGGCCAGTGTCTGCCCTTGCCGCGGACAGAATCTTCGATCTTGAATGGCATCCCCGGCACTGTGGGTGGTCTGATTGCCATGAATCTCCCGCATGCTCTTAGCGACCAGACAGGCCCTGTGCGCGACTGGGTTTTGGGGCTCGCCCTCTTGAGATCTGACCTGACGACAGCAATGTGCGGCAGCAAATCCGTAAAAAGCGTGGCCGGCTATGATATTCACCGATTTCTTTCTGGAGCTGGAGGCGACTTCGCCATGATTGGAGCCGCAGCGATGCGGACAGCGCCGATCGGGTCTGTCGTTGATCCTGTCGTCGAGGTCTCAGGCAATCCGGATGACGCAAAGTGGATCCAGAGGGTCAAGCGGACTGACTTTATGGCAGTGAAGAACGCCGAGGGAGTCCTCGCTGCCGACGCGGCCTCATCGACGCTGTGGCTGAGCCAAGAACCGACTCGCTGTCCTGAGGACTGGCTCATCGGTGAGGCGGGGCTGATCGAACCAAGCCCGCACGTTCTGCCGTTCTATCAACGGGCCAAGTCGGCCCTGGACCCGACCGGGAGATTTGTCGGCTGCTGGCCCGGGTCCCACCTGTCCTGAGGCTGGCTGCGGGAAAGCCATAAGCTCGAAAAGGAACGCATGATGACAGTCGAACAGAAGCTCGCGGAAGCTCAGGCCTACCTGCGCGACGAGGTCGGCCCGAAAGGGAACCAGATTGATGAGGACCCGGAGGCTCTGAAAGAGGCTCTTGTCGGCCTCTGTTCTCGCGAACTCATGGCGCTGCGACGCCCAGCCGAGTTTGGCGGACCAGCATTCAACGAAAGTCAATTCCGACAGTTTCAGGAGACGGTCGCTCGGTACAGCGGCTCGCTGGCGTTTCTTCAAACCCAGCACCAGAGTGCAGGCAACATGATCGCCAAGGGCGACAACGAGGCCTTGAAGCACGAGTATCTGCCTAATATGGGCAACGGAGAGCTGCTCTGCGGCATCGGATTCAGCCAGCTTCGCCGCCCCGGCAAGCCGATCATGACGGCCGAACCGGTGGAAGGCGGCTATCGCCTCAACGGCACAGTGCCATGGGTGACCGGTCTCACGTTCTATGACGAGTTTATGATCGGCGCCACCCTGCCGGATGGGCAGGCGGTCTTTGCCCCTGTCCCGTTTAAGGACACAGAGGTCGATGGCGGCTCAATCAAGTTCGGTCCTGTCATGCGGCTCGCTGCGATGGAGAGCCCGCAGACGTGCGAAGCTCATCTTGAGAACTTCTGGCTGCCCGAGGATCGCGTTGTGATTATCCGACCTGATGGGTGGATCCAGAACAACGACATGATCAATGTGACGCTGCAGGGCTTCTTTGCCTTGGGTTGTGCCCGTGCCGGCCTCGATGTGGTTGAGACGGCCTACGAACGTCGAGGCGCCGAGTTTATCAAGCAGGCTTTTGATAAGCTGAGCACCGAGCTTTCTGCCTGCCGCGACCTGATGGTGACGCCGAGCGAGGAGATAAGTGACCGGCTCTACGTTCGAGCCTGGGCGATCGATCTCGCAGCTCGTTGCGCTCATGCAGGAGTTGTCTGCAGCAGCGGGGCTGCGAACAGTGTCCATCACAAGGCTCAGCGGGTCTATCGAGAAGCGCTTGTGTTTACGGTTTCTGCTCAAACAGCGCCGATTATGGAGGCGACACTGGACCGTCTCTCCAGCCGCGGCGAGAAGCTTGGGTAGAGTCAGCAGCATGAAAACAGCTGCAGCCTTGGGGATCCTGCTCTTGTCCTCAGTCTGCTTTGCCGATCGGCTTGTGAACGTGCCGATCGCAAAACCGATGCCTCACAATCTGGTCAGAACCGAGACGATCTGGGGCTCGGGTGATCGGCCTAACACGACCTACTTCGATTTTGGGGTGGCGCCGGGGTTCGACACAACTTTTCGGCTTGAAAGCGCCTGGCAGTCGGGCACAAAAGCTTCGCTGGATCTCTCCTACAATCTCTCGGTTCCGTTCACCGATATCGCACCGGGCTTCTCGGTCGGCGTGCAGGATATCGCCGACGAGACCAAACTCGGGACAAGAGTCTATTTCGCGGTGATGCACAAGTTCGGCAACTATGGCGAGCAGAACCAAGACACGCCGACCGAAGTGACCTACGGAATCTGGACCGCCAGCGGCGGTTCTGCATTTGTTGCCCTCAGCCTTCCATTCACGAACCGGTTTCGAGCGATTGCAGAACATGATTCGCGAACGCTCATGGCAGGCATCGATCTGAGACCGATGAAGGGCGTTTCAGCCAAGTGGCTGTTCAGAGATGGACGGCCCGAGATCGGGCTCAGCTACAGTCACCGGTTTTGAGGTCGAGTCCCGCTTCGCTGGTCAGCTCCAGCAGACGCTTTAAGTACTCAGCTTCGAAAGCTGCCTTCTGGTCTTTGGGTTTGCCGGCATCCTTAAAGTCTGAAAAGCGAATCGGCTTGCCGTAGATCACCTTCATCTTGTGGCGCCTCAGTTTTTTGCCGCGGCCGAGCGCTGTCTCGGTTCCGCCGATGCCGATCGGAACGACGGCAGCATCTGATTTACGGGCCATCATCGCGAGCCCCGGCTCGATCCGGCCAAGAGTGATGCCGTCGCCTCGAGTCCCTTCCGGAAAAATCAGGAGACATTCGCCAATATCGAGCCGGCGAAATGCCTCGCGAACTGCCGAAGTGTCGTTTCCAGTTCGGTTGACCGGAATCCCCTCGATGCCTCGCATCACAAATCCGACAATGCCCTTTTCGAACAGCTCTTTTTTTGGCATGAATGTGATCAGCCGGGGGCTGGTGGCGCTCATGCAGGGCGGGTCGAACCAGCTCACGTGGTTCGGAGCCAGGATCACTGGCCCTTCCTTCGGGACGTTCTCTTTGCCGAAAGCTTTGACGCCGCCACACGGCAGCAGAATCAAGGTCTTGAACAGAAAACTGGCAGTCTTATAAATGATGGTGCGGCGAGTGCTCAGGGCCGGATTATGCCTGGGTCAGCAGGCAAATTGCGGCCAGCTCCGCAGGTCAGCCTCTCCATCCAGCAGATCGGAGGCGAATCGGCCCATCCAGGGTCCGAATTTAAAGCCATGACCGCTGCACGCGCTGATCACTAGAGTGCTGGGGTCGATCCACTTGACTCTGAAGAGCTCATCCTCTGTCATGGTGTAGGGGCAGCCTGTGGCCATGCTCAAGTGAGGCTCGGCAATTCCGAATCGGCGTTTTGCTGCGTCTCTCACCTGGTCAAGACCGAGGTTGTCTGCCTCAAAATCTTCGGGTGAGCCGTCTGGTTCACACCTGGTCAGATGGATGCCGATCTTGAAGTCGCTGCGACCCGGTTCGGTGGGGAAGCCGTAAGGAAAGACCTCATTGTCCTCGATAAACACCGGCCCGTGATACTCACCTTCGATATGAGCGTAGGTGAGCCGCTTGATCGTTACCGGCAGCGTGTGAAGCTCGTTCACCCAGCTTCCCGCAGTGATCACCACCCGGTCGAATCTGCTGAGTTCCTCGAGGGATTCAACCTTTTGGTTGACCAGGGCTGCGCCCTGGTTTGCGGCGAGAGATCTTGCACCGGCCAGGGCGAGATCGGCCCTGACCCATCCCGCTTCAGGAGTGAAGATGCCGTAGTCACTCTGTGCGAGATGTGGCGCTCCCCAGCGGCCTTCGACCTGTGCCGCATCGAGAATCTGGTGCTCGACGCCGACCTCATTGAGTGCTGAAACGCAGTCGCGCAGGTGAGCAGAATCTCGGCTGCCAAAGTAGAGAAGCCCGGTCTCGTGGTAGATCTGCTGTCCAAGCCGCTCTTGGAACTGTGTCCACATCGGATGGCCGTCCTGCAGCAACGCTGTGTGGAACGTGTCGGGATATGCCTTGCGAACGATGCGCGATCGGCCTTTTGAGCTGCCGCGTGACTCCTCAAACCCGAACTGCTCGAACAGGGTGACGGTGTGGCCTCGATCCGCCAGCTCAAGCGCGATGAATGAGCCATGGATTCCCGCTCCGACCACCGCAATCTTCATGGCCAGATGTTCCTCGGCGGCCAGAGCGCGAGCGACGCTGCACCGATCAAGCCTCCATCAACCTCAGCATCGAGAAAGACGAGATTGTCAAACTCAGGTTCAAGGGCCGCTCTCATCCAGTCGGACAGTCCGACTCCGCCGCAGATCACAACATGGTCAGGAGCCCAGACGTTTTGCATGATCGTGATGGCATATTTGGCTGCGCTGGCCGCACGGATTCGAGCTGCTTCGCTCTTTCCTCCATCGAGGAAGAGCCCTCCGACAGCCTCTTCGATCGTGCCGAGCTCATCAAACCGCATGTCGTTGATCTCAGGCGGCCACATGTGGTCACGACAGACGAGATTCCACCCGTCTACAAACCCTGATCCGACACCGGTTCCGAGGGCCAAGACGGCAGTCCTTGCCCCTGCGAACTGGCGGCTGCACGCCTGCCCCCAAGCCGAAGCCAACCCGTCATTGATGGCGAAAACCTCAACCCCCCTGAACCTGAAAGTGGTGCCTTGGTGTCTGGGAATAAAATCCTTGGCACGCGTGACTGTCGCCGAATGCGGATCGACCAGACCACCGGCACTGATGCCGAGCCTGTCGATCTGATGCTGTGTGCAGCGATCTTCGATCCAGGCGAGCCGCTCTGCACGGTCTTTAGGAATCGGGGTCTTTTCAAACTGTGTGAATTCGATTTCGCCGCCGGAGCTCAACTCCGCAATGGCGAACCTGATCCAAGTGCCGCCGATGTCAACCGCACCAACCCGTCTCGCTTGCGTCGTTGCCGCCGCCGAAAATCGAGCGGTCTGCTTGACCGGATCGTTGAGAGAACCACCGACGACCACACCAGCCGCTCCTGCGCGCATCGCAGCCCAGACCTGCTCCGGATCCTGGAAGCGCCCTTCGGCCAAAACTCGACCTGGTGCTGATGCAGCAAACTCCCTCAAAACTGGCAGATCCGGCCCGGTTGTCTGCTCGCGCTCGTCCGTATAGCCAGCCAAGGTTGTGCTGACAAGGTCTGCGCCGCATTCAAGGGCGTACTTGGCCGATTCGATCCGATCGCAGTCCGCAAGGATGAGCGCTCCGCCCTGGTGCGCCTGTGTGATCAGATCTGCCAGATTT
>JALGXY010000345.1 GCA_029824495.1 Fimbriimonadia bacterium | reverse complement strand
TGCACGCGCAGCATCGCTGCCATCATAAAGCGGGGAATGTCGATCGGGAAGTACACCAAATGGTTGACAAACTCTTTGGCCTGTTCTTGGGCAGTCTGATACCCGCTGCTGGTGGTGACGCTCAGCAGGATCTCCCAGTCCGGCAGAATCGCTCGGAGCTCTCGCAGGATCGGGATCGATGCTGAGACCTCACCAACCGAGATCGCGTGGACCCAGATTCTTTTGCGGTCTTTGCGAATCGTCAATGGCAGGTTGCCGCCGCGCTCTCTCCAGTTCGGCTGCTCCTTTCGCTGCTTGGCGCGCAGCCACATCCAGGGCGCCCAGAGCGGCGCCAGAAGGATCAGAGCGATGTTGTAGAGCCAGATCATAGGCGCTGGCCGGTGATGCGCTCATACGCCTCGACGTACTTGAGCCTCGTGTTCATCACGACATCATCTGGCAGTTCCGGTCCTGGAGGAGTCTTGTCCCAGTCCATGTTTTCGAGAAAGTCGCGCACGTACTGCTTGTCAAAGCTCGGCTGCGCTCCGCCCGGCTTCCAATCCTTTTTCTCCCAGTAGCGAGAGCTGTCCGGAGTCAAGGCTTCGTCGATCCAGATCAATTCGCCATTGTGGATTCCAAACTCGAATTTGGTGTCTGCCAACAGCAGTCCTGCATCTTCTGCATGATGCGTGGCTTCGGTGTAAAGCCTCAGAGTCAGATCTCGCGCTTTCTCAGCCACCTCTCGACCGACCAGGTCAACTGTTTGGTCAAAAGAGATGTTCTCGTCATGCCCCTCGGTCGCTTTCGTCGCAGGTGTGTAGATCGGCTCGGGAAGTCTGTCTCCGTCCTGAAGCCCATCCGGAAGGTCGAGTCCATGAATCTTGCCTCCGCCCTTCTTGTACTCCTTGAAGAGCGAGCCCGCGATGTAGCCTCTTGCCACGCACTCAATCGGCAGAGGATCTGCCTTCTTCACAATCATCGATCTGCCTGAGAGCTCGGGGCTGTGTGCGCCCACCGCTGCAAAGATGTCCTTATCCGTAACTGAGATCATATGATTCTTCACAAATGGCTTCAGCCTCATGAACCAGAAGCAGCTCATCTGATTCAGGATGCGGCCCTTGTCTGGAATGCCGTTCGGCATGATCACATCAAAGGCGCTGATCCGGTCTGTGGCCACGATCAGAAGGTCTTCTCCCAAGTCATAGACTTCACGGACTTTTCCCACCTTGGGTTCGCCAAGGGCTGGAATGTTCGACGAAAGGAGCACGGACATCGCCTGCATTATGATCCGTCGTCGTCTGCGGAATCTGAACTGGTCAGTCCTTTGACAAAATCGACGATGACCTGGCGGTATCGGAGCGGTTCGCGGAACCGGCCATGCCCGTGTCCGCCCCCTTCAAACCAGACAAGCTGGGTGTCTTCACCAGCGGCTTTTAAGATCGCCTTGGCCGAGTCTGGAGGGACAAGTGGGTCGGCGTCGCCATACAGAAGCAAGGTGGGCAGGTGCTGCACTCTGGTCAGGTGCTCTTCGACAGAGACCTGTGAAGGTTTGACTCTCAGCATCCATAGGCCGAAGTGAACGCTCGGCCTCAAAAGCAGTTCGAGCCATCGCCCTCCCACCATGACCCACCAGCCCCTGCCGGCCTCCAGCAGATTTCGATAAGCGCCGTCCAGCACCAGGCCATGAACCGCTTCAGGACTTCTCTCAGCGGCATAGACCGCTGCAGCCCCACCCATGCTGCTGCCATAAAGGATGATCGGCACATCAGGGGAGCGTTTTCGAACCCAGGCGATCATCTGCTCTACATCTTCGGTCTCTTTCAGGCCGAACGTACACTCTTTTCCGCCGCTGCTGCCATGGGCTCTAAAATCCATCATCAGTACACTGCATCCCTGTTCAAAAAGAGGCGGAACAAGAGGCGCGAATTCACACCGATTCATCATGTAGCCGTGCAGCAGAATCACCACAGCTTCTGTTTCAGGATGCTCCGTCCACCAGCCGCGAAGCTGCATGTCATCAAGATCAATGGCGACCGATTCTTGGGGGAAGCCGAGAATGCCGGGAGAGACAAAGAACGGAATTCTAAATGGACGGCGCGAGACCAAGGCAGCTCCAATGCCGATGGCCAGATAGAGCACAACGATGCCAAGAACAACCCAGATCCACGTCAACTTTGTGTGCCTCCTCGGCCTCTGCTCAGATAGAATGATCCCCGACGGTCCATGTTCGCTC
>JALGXY010000344.1 GCA_029824495.1 Fimbriimonadia bacterium | reverse complement strand
CTTTCGGGTGGACGATGACCCGTCCCACATGGTGGGTTTCGGAGAGTCCCTTGTGCTCCCAGGTTTCGCCGCCGTCTTCTGATTTGAAGACGCCAGTGCCGGAATAGCTCGTTCGCTGGTTGTTGTTTTCGCCTGCGCCGAGCCAGATCGTCTGGCCATCATCGCTGACACTGAAATCTCCGATTCCGAACGAACTCTCGCGGTCAAAAAGACTCTCCCAGGTGCTTCCGTCTGTCTTTGTTCGCCAGAGACCACCGGTTGCAAAACCGACCAATAGTGTTTCTGGTTGATCCTTCGGCGATTCGATGTCCACAACTCGGCCGCTGTGGAATTCGCTGCCGACACTTCGCCACATAATTTTCTGGAAGGGTGACTTCTCCTGCATCTTCTGCCGTTGGGCAAAAGCTGCGAGGCGTACCCGCATCGGCATCGCTGTCACATCGACTTTGTGGAGACGCTCCCTCTCCTGAACTTTCGTTTCTGGGGGCCGCAGCTTGATCGGTGGCTCTTGGCTCTGAAGGCCAAGAACTCCCGTCAAGGCAACGGCTGCTAAGACTGCGCTCATCGTAGATGGCAGTATGTCCGAATTGGCTGGTGAGCTAGACTGATCTTGTGGAGAAACCAGCAGAGTTTGATTCGCTCCTTGCTGCAGCCCAGTCTGTGGCGAAGAATGCAATCGCTCCCCACAGTGATTTTCAGGTCGGAGCGGCGATCCTGGATGACAACGGGCAGATTCATGTCGGCTGCAACGTCGAGAACTCTTCGTACGGTCTGACAGTCTGCGCCGAGAGAAATGCTGTCGGGGCGATGGCCGCGGCCGGTTCTCGCACGATCAGGTGTCTGGTGCTCTTCACACCGACCGATGCTCCCGTCACACCTTGCGGCGCCTGCCGCCAGGTGTTGGCTGAATTTGGTCTCTCTGCCCCTGTCTACTGCGCCTGCGCCTCAGGTCAGGTTGACAGCTATCTCGTCTCCGATCTTCTCCCGCAAGCCTTCCGATTCTAAAAACTCATGAAACACGTACTCTTCTTTTTTGGCCTTGTGGCCGCTGTCGTCGGGCTGATCGCCTGGGTGATGTCTGGTTCAAAGGCGCTCAATGACCTGAGCCTCGACACCGACCTAACTGGTGAGTTTTGAAGGCTAGGGGCGGATGATCTTAATCGCCCCAGGGTCGATCTCTACGTTGAATGGGGTCTCGCCGCCGTCGTCTCCATCGAAGAGCACCGGCACGGAAGGCTCGGTCATGATCGTCGCCTTTTTTGCCTGAAAGGCCATCACTTTCGGGTCGGATATATGACTGCCTGAAAAGACCTGGAACAGCTTGAGAATCAGCTCAAACTTGCCCATCTCTTGAACGACAATGATGTCCATGTGGCCGTCGAAAGGCTCGGCCATTGGAGCTATCTTCATGCCGCCGCCATACTGAGCGGCGTTGGCAACAACACAGAGCATGGCGTAGCCTGTCCAGCTCCTCTCATCGGTCTGGATTTCGACCTTAAAGGGTGTGAACTTGGAGAGGGTTTTTAGGATGGCGCCGATATAGGCGGACCTGCCTTTTAGCCGGGTCCCTGCATTGACCGCCAAACCAACCTGGGCATCGAATCCGCAGGCGACCGAGTTGATCGAAATTCTTGATCCGGAGCGAATGAGGTCTGCCTCCCAAATCTCTCCATGGACCAGAGTGCGAATCGCATCTTCAAGGTTTGTGGGAGTGCCGATACTGCGGGCGAAGTCATTGCCTGTGCCTCCAGGGATCGGTGCGATAGCAGAGTTGGTATCGACGATGCCTCTGACGGCTAACGAGAGTGTGCCGTCGCCTCCGTAAACACCGATTCTCTCCCAGCCCTCGTCTGCCAGTTTCTTAGCAGCTTTGGTTGTGCCTTCGGCCGAAGTTGGTTCGAGGACCTCCCATGAATCCGGGCAATAAGACTCCAGACAGGCGCGGATACGGTCTCCATACCGCACGGCTTTGCCCTGCGAAGCCCGCGGATTGAAGATTACTGCCGCTTTATGATTCAGTCCCATAGCCAGCCTGCCCTCATAAATGTAGTTTATCTGCTTTCACAGTTTTGCAGGTTTCTTGAGCTGTGCAATTGTCGAAATCGAGATATCACTTTGGGCCGACTCCTGTACAATGAAGTCAGGCGCATGAAGGTCTGGTACGCGTCCTATGGATCCAATCTCCTAATGGAGAGGTTTCTTGCTTACATTG
>JALGXY010000343.1 GCA_029824495.1 Fimbriimonadia bacterium | reverse complement strand
GGTGTCTTGATGTTCTCTCGCGACAGACCGATGATCCAAAGCTGAAGAAGATTTTGATCGATGTCGGTGAGCGTGTCGAGGGTGGTGAAAGCCTGTCTCGAGCAATGCAGCGTCACCCGCGAACATTTGACAACCTCTTTATCGGTCTGATCAAGGCTGGTGAGGTTGGTGGTGTTCTCGAGGAGTCACTGCAGCGACTTTCGGCGTTCCTTGAAGCGGACGTTGCTCTGCGACGAAAGATCACCTCAGCTCTGACCTATCCGGTGCTGGTTATGGTCGCAGCCATCGGCATTGTCATCTTCCTGGTGGCATGGGTTGTTCCGCAGTTTGCAGATCTGTTCCGCGACATCGGCCTGAAAGACGACGACTTTCCAGCTCCGACCAAGTTCTTGATCGACCTTTCGGACAACATCAAGAACAACGGTCTGATCATGGTGCTCGGCCTTGTGGCTGTCATCGTGGCGTGGAAGCTGTTTAAGGCGACTCGGTTTGGACGGCGAGTTGCAGACCGAATGAGGCTGCTCTATCCTGTCTTTGGCAAGCTGCACCATAAGATCTGTATGGCCAGGTTCAGCCGAACCATGGGTACGCTGCTGACTTCGGGTGTTCCGATTCTCCAGGCGATGGAGACGGTTTCTGGCACCGTCGGCAACGCAATCATGTCTGACGCTGTGCTTGATGCCCGAGCTCGAATTCGAGAAGGTGACCGTATCGGTGATCCGCTCGAACAGTCGAAGATGTTCCCGCCGATGGTCGTTCATATGATCGGTGTTGGTGAGGAATCGGGTTCTCTCGACTACATGCTGCAGAAAATTGCAGATTTCTACGAAGCAGAAGTCGAAGCTACGCTGTCGTCCTTGACGGCAGCTATCGAGCCGCTGCTGATTGTCGGCCTCGGTTTTGTGGTCGGCTTTATCGTCATTGCGATGATGCTTCCGCTTGTCAAGGTTATTGAAAAGCTGTCTTCTGGCGGGCTCGACTAAACGAGTCGGCAAAACTGGAGCTTGAAGGCCCGCGCCCTGTATGGGGCCGGGCCTTCGGGCGTGAATTATGGGTCCGAAAGAAATTCGGGCTGAGAGGGTGACTGGATTTGGGTTTGGGGCTGTTCCCGGATTGGACATGGATTGTGGGCGCGTATATTGGGGCGGCTGTTGGCAGCTTCCTCAACGTGGTTATTTATCGCCTGCCCCGAGGCATCTCTATCCGTAAACCAGCCTGGAGCTACTGCCCCTCTTGCAAGGCGCGGCTCGGCATTGCCGATCTGATTCCTCTCTTTTCATGGCTCTTCCTAAGAGGGAAGTGCCGCCACTGCAAATCATCGATTTCATCACGTTACTTCTGGGTTGAGATCGTCTGTGCCAGCCTGTTCGGTGCGGTCTGGTGGCAGCAGCTGTGCCAGGGCGACAACTGGGTCGCAGCGATCGGATTCTCACTTTTTGCGGCTGCGCTGGTTGCAGCAATATTCACCGACCTGGCCCACTACATCATTCCGGATGAGATCAACGCAGCCATGCTGGTGATCGGTCTGGGCATAAACGCCGCCATCATCGGCCTCGGTGACAAGGTTGTCAATCTGGGTCTTGAAGAAGGTGCTGGGTGGATGTGGAGGATGCCGAGCAGCATCGCCGGCGCATTAACCGGCATCGGCGTTCTCTGGGGCATCGCCTTTCTCGGGCGTCTTCTGTTCAAGAAAGACGCGATGGGTCATGGAGACATAAAAATGGCCCGAGGCATCGGTGCTGTTCTTCTGCCGGTGCTCTCGCTGATCAGTTTTGGCTTGGCCGTAATTCTTGGTGCCGTTCTCGGCATCCTTCTTATCTCCCTTCGCCGCAAAGATGAGGTGGAGGATGGCAGCAGTCAGGAGGAGGAGTTCGAAGAACCCGAATCTCTGCTGTCCCTGATCAAATGTGGCCTCGGCTATGTCCTCTGCATCGACGTAATCGGCCTCTTCTTCCCCAAGCTGTACGAAGCCTGGTTTGGAGAGAATCCGTTTTCTGTCGAAGAGTTTGAGGAGGAGCCTGAGGTATCACTGACAATGATTCCTTTTGGTCCGTACCTGGCAGCAGGTGCGCTGGTGGCGCTGCTTTTTGGAGAACATCTCCAAGGAGCCGTTGAAGCGTACTTTAGGTCGGCAGCGGGCCCTTAGGGAACACAAATGTTTACGAAGCAGTCAAAGAGACAATTGAGCGGAGCAGTGCATGGGCAAATATAAAGGATTCACGTTGGT
>JALGXY010000342.1 GCA_029824495.1 Fimbriimonadia bacterium | reverse complement strand
TGAGAACACGATGGAGCGCGCGGTAGTGCTGTCGTCCCGCGATGATGAGGTCCTCAAGGCCAACTCTCTGCCTAAGAAGCTGCTTTCGGCTGCCTGAAGGTTGACCAAACGATAGTCCCGAACCCGTCTTAGGACTTGGAACCGACCAGGATCGCTAGGTGTTCCCATGATTAATGGCCATGCGCTCAGCATGGCTTTAACGGAGACAGTCATGAAAGCCGAAAAGAAGAACAAGAAAGATCTAAAGCGCTTCAACAAGTTGATGAGCCAGTCTTACAAACGGGTTTACAATCTTGCTTATCGACTGTCGCGCAGCAGGGCAGATGCAGAAGATCTGACGCAGGAAGCGTTCTTGAGGGCCTACCGATCCTTCGACTCTTATGAGGGCGACAAGCCATTTGAGAACTGGATCTTCCGAATTGTCACTCGACTCTTCCTCGACCTGAAGCGACGCCAGAGCCGCCGAGTGAAATCGGTGTCTTACGACGCTCCATTGAGACCAGACGGAGTCAGCTCTTCGATCCAGTTTGAGTCGGCTTGGGATGGCCCCAACCCAGAGCAGGCGCTGATGAACGGCACCGTTTCTGAAGAGATTGAAGAGTCCTTGGCGCTCTTGACACCGCAGCAGCGCGAGCTGATCTACATGGCCGATATTCAGCAGATCCCGTACGCGGAGATTGCTGAGAAGCTTCAGGCGCCGGTCGGCACGATCAGATCACGTCTGCACCGAGCTCACAAGCAGCTCCGCCAGCACCTGACGGCGCTCGGCGCTGCACAGCAGCTTGGCATGTCCAACGCCTAAAGGCGGACACTCTCGCCCGAGGCGGCAGACTCTTCTGCCGCCTCGATGATGGCGATCACCTTGCGGGCTTCAATTGCAGGAACAGGCACTGGTCCACTGCTGCAGATGTGTTCTCGCACACCTTCATAAAACTGGCCCCACTCGGTCGGCTTCGGCTGAATCTTGTACTCGGCCACCTTGTCTTTGTGGCTGACCTTAACGGTAATCTCCTCTTTGTCCCAATAGGATTCGATGCCGCCTAATGTGCCGAGAATTCGGTACTTCGCCTTGCTGACGCTCGCGAGCTGACTGACCTGGATATCCGCGGATGCTCCTGACATGAACCGGATGATCGCCTGCCCATGATCCTCGTTGGTGATCTCCTTCCAATGACCAGTCCAGAGGCCGCCCTGTACGCACTTGATATCGGACTTGATAAGCCCGAGAGTCCAGTCGATGATGTGCGCGCCCCAATCCCACATCACACCTCCGCTGATCTTCTTGTCGCTGCGCCACCAGGTGCTCGGATGACCGTAATTGCCGATGCATGCCTCAAGGTGGACGATATCGCCGATCTCTCCTGATTCAACCACCTCTTTGATCGCAAGATAGTCGCCATCCCATCGGCGGCTGTGAAAAACGCTCAGCATCTTGTCGGCCTTGTCTGCTGCTGCGATCATCGCGTCTGCCTGCGCAACGCTGATGCACATCGGCTTCTCACTGACAACGTGCTTTCCGGCCTCGGAGCAGGCGATGCTGACCTCGGCGTGGATATCGTGGGGGAGAATGACAACGACCAGATCGATGTCGTCCTGTTGGAGCATCTCCTTGTAGTCAGTATAGGTTTTGATGTCCGGATTCTCCTCTTCGGCAGCGCTGCACCGCTCTGGCAGCAGATCACAGACTGCGACAAACTCCATGCCGGCTTCTCGAATCCAGTTGGCATGATGACGGCCCATATTGAATGCTGCGCCATAGCCGATGGCTGCACATCGAACGGGGGAGGAAGTGCTCACAGAATCGGTTATAGCCGCTGGCCAGGCAAAAAAACACCCTCGGCTCTATTCAGAGCCGAGGGTGTTTCTGTGAACGGGCCTGTCTAGGCGTTTTCCCAGTCGCGATGCTCTCGATGAAGAAGCTGCATCGCTTCCGGATCATTGACGGCGAGTTCAATCGACGGATCCCACATGATCTTGCGTCCGCCAAGCCGAAGCGAAACGTTGGCTAGATGGCTGACGCTGACCGACCGGTGGCCGACCTCAGCGCTGCAGATCGGGTCTTCTCGAGTGTAGATACAGTCGATCCAGTTCTGCATGTGATCGTTCGAGTTGTAGAGCCTGATCGAGTCGTCCGGCAACGGATCGTTGATGATCCTATCATCGCTGGCGCCGATGCGTCCTCGGCTGACAAAGATCTCGCCCTCCTCACCGATAAACGTGACACCGTTTT
>JALGXY010000341.1 GCA_029824495.1 Fimbriimonadia bacterium | reverse complement strand
GAGGAGTGAAATGCCCTTCGGCCATCTAGGCTTCAGGGATCAGCTTGTCGACAGGGCCTCAAGGCAGTTTGCTCGGCAAACAGCCGGGCTTACAGCCAAGAGCAGAGCGATCCTGCGCGAAAAGGCTGGTCACTCAGAAGCGTGGACCCTTCCCATCAGGTTCATCTGGACTGCTGGCGGATCTGACCTGCCGATGGCGCCAAACAGCCGCGGTCCTGGCGATCTGACCCTCAAGTTCGATGACACTGGATCTCGGTCATTTCCGACCGAATACCGTGATCACCTTCAAAACACCTTTGACCAAGCTCAGGCGGCGATGAATGCCATTTACGGCATGCCGAAGATTGGCGGCGAGGTCAAGGTCCGCAACTACGACGCAGATATCCAGGACAGGACCGCGGTTGCGGGCGGCATCTATATTCCAAACGGACCTGATGGGCCAGAGATCAGGTTTCCGGTCTACAACAGCAGCATCTCCACCTCGATCAACTTCATTCATACGCTTCTGCTCGCCTACAGTGGAGACGCCCAGTACTTCAGCGAAGCTTGGAGTGAAGGTGTTGCCCGGGCCGGAACGATGGCGGTCTCTCGAACAGCAGGCAGCATTCCCAATCCAGATGGTCTGACACCTTCAGAGCTCTCAAACGCGATTGAAGCGGTGATGGATTCACTGTACGACGTCACTGCGTTTTATGACTGGTACAGCCAGCGTGGTCTTGGCGCCAATCCATTCATAGCGCCTAATCTGCTTAATACTGAGCTTCCTGCCGGCGGCAGCACGGGCGGCATCTTTCTGCTCCGCTATCAGATGGCAGGCTCGGCTTGGCTGAAGATGTTCGCGCAGCATCCCGCATTTATTGCTGAATTGAACAGGCAGTTCTATCTCAGCCCGGGCGCTTATCCTGGCCGAGACGAGCTGATGGTGCTCGGACAGCAGGTCCTTGACACGGTTACTGGCGGCCCGAACGGCACGATCGAAGGACTCGAATTCGATGACTGGGTTGAGAGGCAGCCGATCTTTGATGTCGACAAAGACGCCGGTCCCCAGGTCTTGCTCCAGCCATTCCCGATTCTTCCAACAGCCGGCTCAAATGACTTCGGTGTTTTTGGGCTGATCATGAATGCTTGGCACACCGATTCCAGTGGATCAGAGACGCTCTCCTCAGGCACGGTCTATCCAGTCTTTTGGCGGCCCGATGGAATCCGGTTCTTTACGTCTTCACAGGAGGACGTTGTGTCGATCTCAGGTGGCTACGGCTCTGCTGTGCCGAACTTTCCCAGTACGGTTTTTGGCGGCTCGTTGTACCGAGTGGCGGTCGATATGCCGTTCGGTGGCCTGGTCTCGCGGGCGTATCTGCCAGCGGGGGCTTTCGCTACTGGCCAGAGCCCTTCGCCAAACAGCTTTATAGGAACCCTCACCGGCTTCCCTCTGCTCGGTTCAGGCATCTACACGGTGCGAATCAGCTGGAATGGCGGTTCAAAAGACACCACAGCACAGAACTTCGCTTTTGGTGCGAGCATCACAGATGAAGGCTTTTTCAAAGCTCAGTCGGTCGAGATCGAGGTCTTCGAAGTCGAAGGATCCAATGTCACGACCGTCCTGACAAGGCGTGTGAGCAAAGGGCCAGGAATGCTTGCAGTTGATCTTCGGCCAGCGTCGTCACATGCTGCTCTGCCGATCAGCCTTGAGCCGAAGATGCAGCTCTTCGGCATGCCGATCCAGGCCTACCGGCCAGCCGCATCTCATGTCGTGAATCAAGACGATCTCGACACACTTGCTGCTTTCTACAACCCGATCACAGGTCGATTTGACCTGTTCCCCGATCGTTCAGCAATCGACCAGGGCATCGGCGCCTTTATCCGGCCGCTCAACGCGGTCAACCATCAGGTCGAGGGCCGAACAAGCCCGGGGACTCCGATTGCGGTTCATCTGCAGCCAGGCTGGAACGTGGTGACTTCACCGTTTCCTGGCGGCACTCCGTTCAGCGATGTGCTCGTTCTTTCGGCATCTGAAGCACCGACCGATTTTGATAAGGCGATCGGCGATCTGATCGGCTTGAAGCAATTCGAATGGGAGCCCAACGCGGGCAATCCCGATGCGGGCACGTTTATCGAAGCGACTCAGTTTTCTGACCAGACTGGTGTCTTCGTCCGCTCGACCCGTGCCGAGGGCGGCGTCTTGGTCTTCTTCCCCAGCAGCCCTCCGCCGACAGCACCGATTCTGCAGTCTC
>JALGXY010000340.1 GCA_029824495.1 Fimbriimonadia bacterium | reverse complement strand
CGATTGGGCGGCACCCAAATTGGTCCTGTCCTAGACCTGAGCGGATTACCTGGTTTGCTTGTGTTTCGAGTCTGCGATTCCTAGAATAGGGAATAGAAATCGTGGCAGTTGATGATTCTGCCTCTACGATTTTGGGGATGATCATGAAGCCGATTGCGAAAGGACTGAACCTGAAGGAGACTGCCGTCAGCACCGGGATTGTTGTGATCCTGGCCGCGGTTCTGACTCCCGTTTTTGCTCAAGCGCGGCAGAACGCAAAGAATGAGGCGACAATCCGCACCCTGCAGGGTGTGGCGATGAGCACCTACATCTACGCCTTCGACAATGATCATTACCTCGTGACACCGATAGATGAGGCGGACGATGGCTCCTCGTGGAGCAAGCGTTTGATGCCCTATCTTAAAAACCCTGACCTGCTCTGGGATCCCGCCAATCGAGTTCCCGGTCTCACCGATGCTGGTGCTGAAGGCGAGTCCGACTGGATGAAGTTTACGACGGTTGGAGCAAACACCTATGGCTACTTAGGAAGCTGGGGTTCAGACCAGGGACGTATGGTCACCGCCCAAGAAGATGTTAATCTGCGCATGGCCTTTACGGTCACGAGGCATGGAGAGCGATCCTATGGCCACGCTCAGATCCTAAACTGGCTCGCCCCCTGCCCGATGACCATGACTCCGTGTCCAGATTGCGCCTGGTCTAGCCAGGTGAACTCGGTCTACTCGGCTGCTAAACTGCACGGCCTCAAGTTTCCTGCGCTGTATGGCGACCTGCACGCTGGGATGGTCTCGCCGGGCAGTGTTATGAGACTTTCGTCAACATGGGGTGAATCAGACTCCTGCATCGAAGATCTGGCCGCCGGCGAGAGTCAATTTGCCAAGAGCGCCCTCAGTTTCTGGGGCGATTGGAAGAGCCGTGTTAAATAGGCTGTTTCTGCTTGTCTGCGCTGCGGCGGTCGTCGGCTGCAGTTCTGCACCAGAGCCGGTGCATGCCAACGGACCAAGCTCTATCGAGGCGGCACGCGATGTGCTCGCCGAGAGCGAAAATCGAGCACACCCCGATTTTGTTCCGGATTCTGAGCCTAATCGCGACCAGGCTGAGGCTCTCTGAGCCTCTTACTCAGCGCTGCTAGGTGTGAACCTTAAGATCGCCTGAGTTCCTTCATCGACCGAGCCGAGCTGGAAAGTTCCACCCAAGCCTCTCGATAGAGACTGGATGATCTGCAGTCCGAGCCCTTCGCTTTCCGGGCCGAAGTCATCGGGGAGTGGATCGCCGGTATTCACAACCTGAAGAATGATCTCATCCCGGTCGATACCGATCGAAATGTGAATCAGTCCCTCATCTGCTTCGGCGAAACCATGCTCAACGGCATTGTGAATCAGTTCATTCAACACCAGAGTCACCTGCGTCGCCTGAGTCGTATTCAGGTAGCCATCTCCCCCGGTGATCTGAAACTGGATTTTCTGTGTCGGGCCGACAACACTCTGCTGAATCAGCGCGGTGAGGTTTTCGGCAATCGACTTGATGCTGACGAGATCGAGGTCGTCTCTGCTCAGCAGCTCGTGAACACTCGCAATCGCAAGAATACGACCGAGAGAATCTGACAGGGCCTGCTTTGGATCCTGTGCATGGTCCTGAGACATCTCAAGGCGAAGAAGGGAAGCGACCTGCTGCAGATTGTTTTTGACTCTGTGGTGCATCTCCTGCATCAGGGTTCTGCGGACCTGGAGACGCGCATGTTCGATGCTGACAGCTGCTTGGCGAGCGAGCGCTTCCAGAGCCGCGACCTCATCGTCGCTGAAATCGTGGACCTCACCGGAATAGCATGAGATCACGCCGACGGCACGATTCTGGATGCTGAGCGGAAGGCAGATCATCGACCGGAGACCCTGCTCTTGTGCCAGGTCATGCCCAACGTACTCTGGGTCGTCTTGGACATCGGCCACGATTGAAGGCTGCATCTCAGTGATCACGCGGCCAGCGATCGACTCATTCAACTTGATCGCTCTCTTGTTCTGGTAGGCCCGGTTTGTTGCCTGGGTGGCCCGAAGGATCAGCTCTTCTCGCCTGGAATCGAGGAGGCGAACAGTCACGACCTTGTAGCCGAACTGCTGGGCCGTCATCGTGACCAGGAGCTGAAGGATCTCTTCAAGATAAGGGCTTGACGAAAAGGTCTGTGCAACCTGGGTGACGGCGCCAAAGCGATTGGCCTCTTCTCCATGAGAGTAGGCGGAGCTGAA
>JALGXY010000339.1 GCA_029824495.1 Fimbriimonadia bacterium | reverse complement strand
AAACTCACCACGATTGAGAATCAGATCAACACCGTTGAGGGCATGGACTTCGGTCGTGCCGGTGGTGAATGTCTTGGTGACCCCATGCAGTTCGACAACCGGCTCGATCATGATCCTGACTCGACAACTGCGATTCCGTCTTCAAGGCTCTCTTTCGGTGAGAGGATAAGAGTCTCGTCTTCGGACAGGCCGTGTGTAACTTCAGTCAGCTCGAAGGTATAGCTGCCGATCTCGATTTCCCTTTTGACCGCTCGGCCATCTTTCAACAGCCAGACGTACTGCTTCGCATCTTCTGTAACGAGGGCATCGCTGGGGATCGTGAGCACTCGTTCGGCAGCGAGGCCTGTGCCTTTGATCGTCACCTCCATTCCCGATCTCAGAAGACCCTTCAAGTCTTGATCAGGGTCGATTGTGGCCCGGACAATCCTCGTCCGAATAAGCGTATTCGGCTTCTGAACTGCTTCATCTGCGATCCTCAGCACAGTTCCGCTGAACACCTGACCAGGATGGCTTGCAGACGTGATCTCGACAATTTGTCCGACAGTGATCTTCGCCATGTCCTGGTCGCCGATCTCAGCTTCGATCTCCATGCCATCCTGCTCGACAAATGAGGCGATCGGCTGCTGTGGAGAGGCAGTATCGCCGACCTGAAGATGGAGATGGCCGATGACTCCTGAGAACGGGGCCTTGATGTCCGCATCCTGTAGTCTGATTCGAGCCAGATCAACCTGAGATTGAGCGGTCGCCAGCATCGCTTTGGCCAGCTCAACATCATCCTCTCTCAACTTGATCTCACCCCTTCCGGTTTCGGCTGTTTCAAGGGCGGCTATGGCCGCTTCAACCTCCGCCATCGCTGCAGCTTCGTCCTGTTCAGTCGGTCCTGCCTCCAGAAGCTCCACCGTATCGAGCGCCAACTGGTGGATTGCTCGAGCTGTTTTGAAGGCCATTTCGTCATGCTCAAGCTTGGCTTTGGAGACCGCGCCGGAATCGTAGAGTCGTTGTGATCGGTGGTAGGCACTTTCAGCTGCGTCGAGGGCTGCTTTGGCACGGTCGACCTCATCGTTCGCTTTGGCGATCTCTTCTGGCCGTGCGCCGGCCATGACGAGGTTGTACCGAGCCTGACTACTTGCGACGATCGCCTCAGCCTGATTGACCACTGCAGAGACCTGCAGACGCGTGAGTTCAACGGCATCTTCAGCCTGATTCACCTTCGCTTCAGCAACGGTGTAGTCGGCTTTGGCCTGGGCGTAGGAGGCGTATAGATCCGCGTCGTACAACTCGGCGATCTGGTCTCCAAATGAAACAGACTCCCCTTCCTTGACGAAAATCTTGGTGACGCGGGCGATGATCCTCGGCGCAAGCTCTACCGATCGAGTCTTGACATAGGCCTCGGCGCTGAAAGTAGAGGTGATGTCGCCGACTCGTGGCGGGGAAGTCGTGACTTCAACCGGCTTGTCAGCTCGGCTTGAGCTGATCATCCATACTGCCGCAGCCAATACGACGACTGCACCAACCCCGATCCAACCGTTGCGGTTCATCTACTCTATGTGTACCTAATCCCGATGGTATCAGATGGTGATAGCTGTCATACGAGGGTGTCGTCGCTGACTGATGGCTGAATCACGGGTTAGGTCAAAACGTGCTGAAAACGAGTATGTGCTCTCTGAAAAGAGCCTGCTTTTCGGCAGTTAGATTGACTTGGCAGAATGCTGGCTGCGAGTCGGATGAAGTGAGAGGGGGCAGAACTTGTGTGACCTTATGAATGCCCTCCACGCTGTACGCAGATCAAATCATCGCTGTCGGCCCCTGGTCAACACTAGAAGCCGCATGCTCCAAACTCTTGGAGTCCTAGTATAAATCCCAGGTTTTTGCGCCGTATGTGCTTCGAAAACCTACAAATGTTGATAGTCTTACATCTTGAGGCTCCATCCTTTAGGACTGAGCTTCAAATGCATCGCAACAAACATCCGCGATGCTAATAGAGAGGACACAAGAATGAACCATTTGAAGTTCAACGCCATTACAGCCGGCACGCTCTTATTGGGAGCTGCAGCACTGGCACAAACTCAAACAGAAGACCAAAAGTTCGTACCGGCGGACCTCGCAAACGGCGACAACTTTGGATCCTTCTGCTCCATCTCAGGCGACTATGCGATTGTCGGTGCAAGGTTCGACGACAACGGTGGAGGCGGAAACGCAGGGGCTGCTTACATTCTCAAGCGAAACCCAGAGACCGGAGACTG
>JALGXY010000338.1 GCA_029824495.1 Fimbriimonadia bacterium | reverse complement strand
GATTGGCTGAAGCCGATGTATGGAAGTCTTGCGCAACGAGCAGGCCGGCACGGTCTGCTGAGATTTCTGCCTGCTGGAGCCAGTTGTAGAACGCAGCCGCAAGCGCCCAGGAAGCGGCATCTCCAAGCCCTAAAGTCTGACTGCCGAGCTGATTGAGCAGCGGCACCATGACGCGAGCCATTGTCATATAGAGCACATGGTCGCACTTGATATGGCCGAGCTCGTGCCCCATCAAGTGATAGAGCTCCTCGTCGGTCAGCGTGTCGATTGCCGAGCTGTGGACCGTAATGTAAGGCCGCTCAACACCGCCAGCCGAAGCGTTGGGAAACGGGTTGTTCCGGATATAGAGCTCCGGTTCGGGCATGTCGAGCACTTTTGCCGATTCTCTCAGCATCGCATGGAGCTTGTCGTACTGTTTCGGCCCGCAGCGAACCGACATCGCCATGTTCCATGAGTAGAGCCACCGGTCAACCCCAAGTTCGAAGAACTTTCGCATGAGGGTGGAGAACATCGGAACCTTCTCCAACGCTTCAAGCGCCTTCTTGTCAGTATCTGCGACGAAGTCATCCTTCGTCAGTCCTTTCAATACGAGGCGGTCCATCTCTACACTTCCTACGGTCGGCTGGCATCTACGATGCGCCTTTTGACCGGATCATCTGTATTATGAGGCCCTGCGGTAGAATCCGCCCTGTATGGAGGAGCTGACTCCCGAAGTCATCCAGAGTGCTCTGGATGCAGGAAAGCGTCTTGGCTGCCGCGAGGTTGAGGTCAAGGCGGGCGATGTGACGTTTAAGGCCGGTCTGCCTGCCGAAGATGAGCCTGTTGACGTCATCGAAGAGGCTGCTGGAGAAGAACCAGCTGAGACGCCCGCGGCGTCGCCGGTCGAAAAAAACGTTGAAGCTCCCGTAGTCGGCCATTTTCAGCCCTTAGAAGACGAGGTTGAAGTCGGGAACCAGGTCGAAAAAGGCCAGGTTATTGCAGAGATCACAGCCCTTGGGCTTGCCAACGATGTCGTCGCACCAGCCGGAGGTGAGATCGTTGAGATTCTCGTCGCTGCTGGCGATGCTGTCGAATATGGCCAGGCACTAGCGGTGATCAGGTTGGAATCATGAGAAGAGAATCAGGCCGCGGAATGGTTGGCGTCATCATCGCCATGGCCATATTAATCTTGGGAGTTCTTGTCTTCACAAGCGGCGGCTTTTCCGGTTTGACAGGTGAGAAGCCAGAAGAAAGAGCGGATGGCCAAGGCGAGACGATCGTTGGCAAATCCTTGCTCGCCGGAAAGGACACGGTCTGCAGAACCAACATCAAACAGGTGCGCCAGTCGATCCAAATTCAGATGGATCCTGTCGATGACATCTATCCGGCCTCCCTCAAGGATTTGGGCCTTGGCGGTGACTTTGAAGTGTGTGCAGTAGGCGGAGAGGCCTATGAATACACCGCTTCGACAGGCCAAGTGAAGTGCCCGCACCCGGGACACGAGAATTACTGAGTCACAATCAGCGAGCCAGTATGTTTGAGCGAATTCTCATTGCGAACCGCGGCGAAATAGCCTGCCGTGTGATCCGAGCTTGCCACGAGCTCGGAATCGAAGCGATTGCGGTCTATTCGCGCGCTGACAAAGACAGCCGACACGTCCACATGGCAGATCGGTCGATCTGTATCGGCGAAGGATCGAACGCTGACAGCTATCTCAATTTGGCCAACATTCTGACGGCCTGCGAGATCACCAAAGCTGACGCTGTTCACCCCGGCTATGGCTATTTCAGCGAGCGGCCACGATTTGCGCAGGCTCTTGCCGAGATCGGCGTCAAGTTCATCGGCCCTTCGGTCGAAGCGATCAACTCTATGGGCGACAAAGCCCTGGCGAAAGCAGCAGCAGTCGAAGCCGACTGTCCTGTAGTCCCTGGTTCTAAAGGCATTGTCCCGACAGAAGAACAGGCTCTCAAAGAGGCAGAAGAGATCGGCTATCCGGTCCTGCTGAAAGCGGTTGCAGGCGGCGGCGGGCGCGGCATCAGGCGGGTCAACAACCCAGAAGAGGTCAGCCGCTATTGGCAGACAGCCCAGGCAGAAGCCCAGGCGAGCTTCGGCTGTGGCGACATGCTGGTGGAGAAGTGCGTGGTCGATCCGCGACACGTCGAGATCCAGATCATTGCAGATGAGCACGGAAATGTCGTTCACGTTGGTGAGCGAGAATGTTCAGTACAGAACCTGCGGCACCAGAAGCTGATCGAAGAGGCTCCGA
>JALGXY010000337.1 GCA_029824495.1 Fimbriimonadia bacterium | reverse complement strand
AGCTGCGTCTGATAGATTCTATCGGGTCGATGACTGGGTCATCATGCTCGACCACAGCGTATTCGACGCCGCAGGTCCGGCATGAGTCGATGATGTCGTCCCAGTCCATAACCCCATCGCCGACTTCAGTATCAGACTGCTCCGCCGTGTTTTCCATGTCTTTGAAGTGGGTCAAAGGCGTGCGGCCAGCCATTTTTTGGATCCACTCAGAGGCGTTGTGACCGGCTTTTTCAAGCCAGTAAAGATCCAGTTCAGCCTGGACGTTTGCAGCACTGGAGTTCTTGAAGATCAGCTCGAGCCCTGTTGTGCCATTCAGGTCGTTCAGCTCATGGGCGTGATTGTGATAGTAGAAGTCGAGTTCAGCTTCGGCACATTTTGCGCCAGCAGCGTCGAGGCGTCTGCCGAGTTCAATCCAGCCAGCCTTTGTCGTCTCTTCTGGCATCCACGGGACGATGACCCTGTTGAACTTGAGCGTCTGCGCGTTTTCTTTTAGTTCGTCGAGCCCATCTTCGACCTGCTCGATGCTGACGTGAGCGCCCAGAACTGTAAGACCGAGGCGGTCCAGATTCGACGCCCACTCCTCTGCGGGCCGGTCGTGGAGCCCCGCCAACTCCACGTGCCGATAGCCGATCTTGGCGACCTTCTCCAACGCTCCCCATAGATCCTCCTCCATCGTGCGGCGAATTGTATAGAGCTGAACTCCGACCTTCATTTAGCCCCGCAGCCCCTTTTCCACTAGGAACTTGCGGCTGAGGTCAGCCTCTTCCAAAGGCGGCATATCGTGCTTTTCAAATTCTACGATGGCGTATTTCATCCCACCTTCTACAGAGGCGTCGATGACTCCATCCCAGTCGATTACACCCTGCCCCGGACCGTAAGAAGCGTGTACTTTGGAATCCTTCAGGTCTTTGTAGTGGGAGACTGGAGTACGGCCTTTGTACCGCTTCAGCCAAGCGACGGGATCTGCGCCTCCGGCCAGAATCCAAGCAAGATCTGGTTCTGCGACGACAAGTTCCGGTTCTGTGTGATCAAAAAAGATGTTTAGGCCGTGCTCGCCTTCGACCTTAACCAGCTCTCCGGCATGATTGTGGAATCCAAGCTTTAATCCTGCTCCACTAAACTTCTCGCCAAGCTTGTTGAACTCGCCTGCGCGTTCAACCCAGGCAGCTTTTGTTTTTGGGATCGGCATGGACGGCACGACAACGTATTCAAATCCGATCGCTTCGGCCTGTGCCCGAATGGCGTCGAAATTGTTGTTGACCTGTCCCCAAGAGATGTGTGCGGAACAGACGTTCAGGTTCCGAGATCTCATTTCGAGAGCGAATTCGGCGTCAGCGATTCCGTAGGTGCCTGCCAATTCGACGTTGCGATAACCGAGATCGGAAAGTTTGGAGAGCGTGCCGAGTGCGTCCTTGCCTGTCAGAGTGCGCAGGGAGTAGAGCTGAATCGCGATTTGAGGAGTGACAGGTTTTTTCTGGTCCTTGGATCTTCGCCACATAAAACGCTGAGGAATTGCCGCTGAGGCTGCCGCCGCTGCTGTTCCGGCGAGGAACTCTCGTCTCGTGGTTCGGCCGAATTTGATCACAAGCTGATTCTATCTCAAATGTTTGTCCCGACAAGTCTGCGAGGACTCGCGTAGAATGATTGAACACGACAGGTCCATCCCGTCAAAAACAAGAGATGAAGAATTCCAAAAGAGGGTTCACACTGATTGAACTCCTAGTGGTTATCGCAATTATTGCGATTCTCGCTGCCATTCTTTTCCCCGTTTTTGCTTCAGCTAAAGAGGCGGCCAAAAAGACCGCTTCGATCAGCAATATGAAGCAGATTGCAACAGCTTGCCTGCTCTACTCCGCAGACCAGGATGACTACTTCCCTCAGAGCGCTTACCCGGTCTTTGATGCACTGCCCCCGGCAATCTACACCACGTACGACGCGATCATGCCGTACATGAAGAACAAAGACATCTTGGTCAGCCCGCAGCAGAGCCCCGGCCACGATTGGGCGGGCCGCTTGGCAGCTCTTGGCCTGCGACATTGGGATGTGGCTAATGTCAGCTACATGCCAAACCTCGGTCTGTTCGGCGACAACCTGTGTGCTCTTGGCATCAAGCCAGGCTGGTCACCGGTCATGTCACAGTCGAGCCTTCCCGACGTTGTAGGAACAATCATGTTCTTCGACGGCTACCCGAAGAAGCTGGCGGCTCTCGAACACTACAACTTCCTGGGTCAGGCGCGACACGGCGAAGGCCTTGTCATCAACTTTGCTGACACCCATGCTCATTACCACCGATGGAACGGTGTTCCGGACGGCGGCCTGCTCGCTCCCGGTGCTGTCAGCGCAACAGGTGCGACTCACTACTACGGTTGGGATCAGACTCAGCCGCTGAGAATCACCGACGCTGAACTGCAGAATGCCGTGACTTCACCGACACAGGTCTACACAGACCTCCACGGTGTTCCCGGCACATCCATCACAGACTCAGAAGACCAGAACCCCTGCTGAGCCTAGAGTAGAATAGTCAAAGAAGTTCTGTCCGCACGGGGCGCCCACGAGGGCTGAGATCAACGCAGGTTAGCGTTTGTCCCGTCGAACCTGATCCGGGTCATGCCGGCGTAGGGATTGCGAAGGGAGCATTTTGATCGAGAGACAAGTGCTGTCCAGCAATCGCTGGACAGCACTTCTTGTTTCAAACGATCATGAAAAGAGCATTTACTCTCATCGAACTGCTGGTTGTGATCGCGATCATCGCGATTCTGGCAGCAATCCTCTTTCCCGTTTTTGCGTCAGCAAAAGAGTCTGCCAAGCAGACAGTCAGCATCAGCAATGGCAGGCAGATCGGCATGGCGATCAAGCTCTACCTGGCCGATTCTGATGACACGATGCCGATTTTCCAGGCGTACAACGGCGCGATCTCCCCGTGGGATCCAGAGCATCTCGGCACCGAGGTCTATCTCTACCCGTACGTGAAGAACAAAGACATCTTTAAGGATCCGCAGGATGCTGGCGGGCCGTACCTGGCGACAGATGTGCCCGGGGCACAGAGCTACTGGGAGGCGTACGGTTCGTCGTATCGATTCACTCGCTGCATGTTCTCGCGGATCAAGGACTACTCCCACCAGAACAACTGGCCGCTCGATATTCCAGCGAGCGACATCGTCACCGAGACGATGATCGAAAAGCCCTCAGACTCCCGGGTTATGCGGGCAGAGATGTTCCCGTTCTTCTCGGCAGAAGAGGATCCGAACTGTGCCAAATACGGCTACGACTGCCCTGCGCCGTGGAACTTCTATCGCCAGTGGTCAAGTCGGGGTGGCACCGTCATCTTTGCTGATGGGCACGCAAAGTTCACGACAGGTCCTGGCCAATTCGACGAGCAGTCGGTCCACTATCTGGGCCACAGATCGATCGATCCGAATCCAGAAGATGCCTGGTTTGGCACCTGGTACGGCGTCTGCGACTGATCTGAACTGGGTCGGGCAGTGCTGCTGGACTGCCCGGCCCGGCATAATCTAAATCATGTCTCTCAAAGTTCTTGGTCTGTGCGGCAGTGTCCGCGAGTGCTCGCTTTCTCGGCGTGTGCTCGATGAAGCTCTCAGGATTGCTCAGGCCGAAGGGGGTGACGCCACCTGCTTCAACTTCCGGGAGAAAGCCCTGCCGCTCTATGATGAAGATGTCCTGAACGAATCAGGAGTGCCTTCAGAGGTTGAAGAGCTTAAGATGGCCGTCAAGGAAGCAGATGTCATCCTGTTGGCTACTCCGGAGTACAACTCATCGATCACTCCTCTCATGAAGAATGCGATCGACTGGGTCTCGATACGCCTGCTCGCCCGGCAAGTTGGGCGGAGTTCGCTGCCTTTCCCACCTGCGCGATGTGATCACAAACGTCTCAGCCCTCAGCGCTCCACAGCAGGCCGCTGTAGGCGGAGCCAAACTGGACGAAGCCGGCAACCTGATCGCGGACGAGCGATCCTTGAACATTCTTTCCGGTGCGGTCAGTGCCGCTCTTTCGTTGGCCCGCTGCCGCGCCTAAGCCCTGGCAGCCGCCAGTTCGGCAGTCGACTTGGTTCCCGACTTTGATCGGGCGATCACACCGTAGCCGATCCAGATGAACACCAGGCCGACAAGCTCTAGAACATAGAGCGCTTCGACCTGACCTGCCTTTGCCATCGTGCCGCCGATGCCAGGCAGCAGACCGCCCAAGGCGATCGAGACATTGCCCCAGACCCGTTCGACGGCCCCACCAGATCTCTTGAAATAGAGGGCGCTCATGATCGCTCCGCCGACGAGGAAGACAAACGCGTAGATGTTGATGATCGGGGTGAGCAGGCGAACCCAGCTCCATCCAAGAATGGCGCCTGTCGGCCGGTGCAGCTCGAGCTGGGCAAGGTTTACGGGACTTGCGACAACAAGAATAGAAGCCACGATGATAAACGCGATCGTGATGTATGACAGTACGTTGGCCTTTTTGCGCTTCATGTGCAGATAGACAGCGCCCTGGGCCAGCGGCCAGCCGCCAAGAAGCGCACCTGCGATGTACCAGCCTTTGTTGAGAAACACCGTGTTTCCCGCCAGAGTGATCACACTTTCAAAGCCTGTGCCGAGCCCGTAGCAGAAGACACCGAAGGCCCACCACCAAAGGTGTGGACCGCTCTTGCGGGTCCTCGCAGCGTTGATCAGCACTGATCCGAAGATCAACGAGAGCAGGGTTGTCAAGATTGGCAGGTAATGAACTGTGGTGGTCTGATCCACAGCATGAGATTGGCCCGGGTCCTAGGCTCAACGCTTGACGGAGATGCGGACCGCTTGGGCATCTTGATGAACCATCCCGAGGGGGTGATCTTGGCGGTGCCAAAATGAGATCAATGACGGACAAAGTTGCGATCACAGTCGCTCACGGCGATGGGATCGGTCCAGAGATTATGTCGGCGACCCTTAGGGTCCTCGAAGAGAGCGGCGCTGCTCTCGAATACGAGAACATCGAGATCGGCAAGGCCGTTTACGAACGGGGTTTCTCTTCAGGCATTGAACCAGAAGCTTGGGAATCCCTCAGGCGCACCAAGGTCTTCCTCAAGGCACCGATCACCACGCCTCAGGGCGGCGGCTTCAAGAGCCTCAACGTCACGATCCGAAAATCGCTTGGCATGTTCGCCAATGTCCGACCTTGTGTCTCCTATCACCCGTTTGTCAAGACCAAACATCCTGGGATGGATGTCGTTATTGTCCGAGAGAATGAAGAGGATCTATACGCCGGCATTGAGCATCGGCAGACTGACGATGTTTATCAGACCCTTAAGCTGATCTCACGGCCCGGCTCAGAAAAGATCATCCGATATGCGTTTGAGTACGCGCGGCGCAACGGCCGCAAAAAGGTCACCTGCTTCAGCAAAGACAACATCATGAAGCTGACAGATGGTCTTTTTCACTCTGTCTTTGACGAGATCGGCGCTGAGTATCCCGAGATCGAAAACGAGCACTGGATCATCGATATCGGAGCAGCGAAACTAGCTGATACTCCCGAGGCTTTTGACGTGATCGTCATGCCGAACCTCTATGGCGACATCCTGAGCGATGTTGCTGCGCAGATCACCGGCTCGGTCGGCCTGGGCGGTTCTGCGAATATTGGCGAGCACTGCGCGATGTTCGAAGCGATTCATGGCAGCGCCCCGGATATCGCGGGCAAAGGCATCGCCAATCCATCCGGACTTCTTCTCGGTTCAGTGCTGATGCTGAACCATATCGGACAGCCTGAGCAGGCTGAGACCATCCACAACGCGTGGCTGAAGACAATTGAAGACGGCATTCACACGGGCGACGTCTACACAGAAGGCACCAGCAGAGAACGTGTGGGGACAGATGGGTTCACGGACGCGCTGGTCAAGAGGCTCGGCCAGAAGCCAGACACGATGGCGCCTGTCGAATATGACAAGACCTCAAACTCCTGCTTCGTACTTCCGAAACTCGTCTCGCTCGATCCGTCTGACAAGAAGACTGTAGGCGTCGATGTATTCGTGCATTTTCGGGGCTCTGCCGATGAGCTGGCCGGAAAGATCTTGGGAGCGCTCTCCAGTGAGTTCTCGATGAAGATCATTACGAACCGAGGGGTCAAGGTCTGGCCCGGCGGAATGCCGGAGACCTTCTGCTCGGATCACTGGCGATGTCGATTCCACCACCAGCATGCGGAGGTGATGAGCCACCGCGAGATCATTGAGATTCTCAATTCACTCGGCGGCGTGGGGCTCGATTTCATCAAGACCGAAAATCTATGCACCTTCGATGGTGAGCGCGGCTACTCGCTCGCCCAGGGAGAGTGATGAGCGCCGTCGCGACTATCGCCCAAGAGGTTGTGCGATCACAATTCCCGGCCCTTCAGTCCGGGTTCGTGTTCTTCGAAAACGCGGGGGGATCGCAGATGCCCCAATGCGTGATCGATGCGATGACGGAGTACATGCAGGACTCCTATGTCCAGACCGGCGTGCCCTACCCAGCATCGGTACGAGCGACAAAGACGTTCGAGGCTGCGCACAAGTTTGCTGATGTGTTTGTCAACGCCGATGACGTCGGCGAGTGCTGCTTTGGACCGTCAACCTCAGTCCTGATCAGCCACCTGGCAAACGCAATTCGGCCGACAATCAAGCCAGGCGACCAGATCATCGTCTCGGTCGCGAATCACGAGGCGAATATCAACCCGTGGGTCCGGCTGGAGGAGGTCGGTGCTGAGATCATCTTCTGGGACGTCGATTCAGAGACAGGCGAAAGCGACCTTGATGAGCTTCAGGGCCTGCTGAATGAGAGGACCAGGGTGGTCGCCATCCCACATACCTCCAACCTGCTGGGCGACACGATGCCGGTCAAAGAGATCGCTTCGATGGCCCACGCTGTTGGTGCTAAGAGCGTCGTTGACGGCGTCGCTTACGCGAGCCACGCAGCGATCGACGTTTCAGATTGGGGCGTCGACTTCTACGTCTACAGCACCTACAAAGTCTACGGCCCCCACATGGCCGTGATGTTTGGCAGAACTGATGCCTGGTCAGATCTTGTCGGGCCGAATCACTACTTTAATCAGGGCGGCAACGCCTCGAAGTTCGAGCTTGGCTGCCAGTCTTATGAAGGCGCAGCAGGAATTCTGGCTCTTCAGGATTATCTGGCATTGATGGCCGGTGACTGCGGCTTCGATCGAAACTCAGTGGTCAAGGCGTTCAAGCTGGCCAAGAGCATGGAGATTCCTGTCATGGAGGAGATCCTCGGCTTTCTAAACAGCCGTTCAGATGTGCGGCTGATCGGCAGCGGCGGCATCGATGAGGATCGTCACCCCACAATTTCGTTCGTTCATGAATCGAAGCACTCGCAGGAGATTTCGGATCGTGTCTGCGAGAAGGGAATCGGGATACGCTGGGGCCACGTCTATTCGGCAAGGCTCTGCGAAGCGATGAACATCCCAGCTGAAATGGGCGTCATTCGTGCAAGCGGTGTGCATTACAATACGGTTGATGAGGCCAGACGTCTGACTGCAGCACTTGAAGCTGCGATGGATGCTTGACCGATAATCGAAATTGGAAGTCTTGACAGACTCTCGTAAAGAACAGAATGAACGACCCTGATCCTCTCAGTATCTCGCCAGACCTGATGCTTGGTGCAGTCCCTGCTCCTGAGCTGATGGTCGGCCTTGCCGCAACTGTTCTCATTGTCCTCCTCGGATCAGCTCTCTGCTCCGGCACCGAGGCGGCACTCTTTTCCACGCCACACATTCAGATCAAGACTCTGGCGGAAGAGGGCTCAGCTCGCGCCAAGAAGCTTCTCGGCATCAAAGAGGCCTTAGGGCGGCCGATCGCAACGATCGTCATCCTCAACAATATCTTCAACATTGTCGGCTCGATCATCATTGGTGGCATGGCTGCCGAAATGTTCGATAGTGCCGTGCTCGGCATCTTTACGGCGGTCGTCACCTTTCTTGTCATCGTATTTTCGGAGATCATCCCCAAGACGATTGGCGAGCGACACTGTCTAAAGATCTCGCTCGCAGCTGCTGGGCCAATCAGAGTCTTGACGACACTCTTTTCGCCTGTGATTTGGCTGATTGAGAGGTTCACGGGATCGCTCGATAGGACTGCGATCAGCCACAATATTCGCGAGCAGGAGCTGAAGCTTCTGGCCAAAGACAGCCATAAAGCCGGCAGTATCAGCCGGTGGGAATCAGACCTGATTCAGAGGGTCTTCCAGCTCAAAGAGAAGACCGCTGGTGAGCTGATGACGCCACGGGTCGCAATGACGTCGCTTGAGGGCTCCTCGACGCTTGCAGAGTCCGAAGAGAAGATCAGTGCATCGGTCCATTCCCGAATTGTAGTGGTGGGTGAAGCTGTGGATGACGTTCTCGGAGTCGCTCTTAAAGACGAACTCCTCCGTTCGCTTATTGCCGGCAGCAAGGATCGAAGTTTAGCCGAACTTGTGAGGCCGGTTCATGTTGTCCCGACGAGCGTGTCAGCTCAGGAGCTTTTGACCTCGTTCCGCTCTCGCCGTGAGCACCTGCATATCGTTTCAGATGAGTTCGGTGGAGTCGCTGGAGTTGTCACGCTGGAAGACGTATTGGAAGAGTTGACCGGTGAGATACTTGATGAAACCGATGTGGTCGCTGATCTCCAGGAAGAAGCACGCCGGGAACAGCAGTCACGCAGTGAAGGCGTCAGGTAAAACCGCCGCATGCCAAAGGCATCATCCCGGCCCTCAGAGAGCCTCTCAGATGACGCCCTCAAGTCCCTCTATCGACAGATGTGGACCCTGAGGAAGTTTGAGGAGACTCTGCTTCAGCTCTCTAAAGATGGGCAGCTGCGTGGATCACTCCATTTGACCGAAGGACAGGAGGCCTGTCCCGCTGGCGCCTGCCTCGCACTGCGCAAAGATGACGCGATCACGATGACCTACAGAGGCCATGGCTACTATCTGGCCAAAGGCATCGACCTCGGCAAGGTTTTGGCCGAAATCATCGGCCGCGAAAATGGCACTTGTCACGGGCGTGGCGGCAAGATGCATATCTTCGATCCTGAAATCGGTGTTTTGGGTGCCAACGGCATCGTTGCTGGTGGTGTCCCGACTGCGGTCGGCGCAGCATTCGCGTCGTGGATCAAGGGTGACGATTCAGTGGCGCTCTCAGCATTCGGCGACGGCGCTATGAACCAGGGAGCGATGCACGAGGTGATGAATATGGCAGGGCTCTGGAAGCTGCCGATGATCTTCTTCTGCGAAAACAACCTATACGCAGAGATGACACCTCTTGATCGTTCTTCGGGAGTGACGGAAGTTCACCAGCGAGCAGCAGCTTACGGCTTCGACGGTGTGAAGATCGACGGCAACGATCCGCTCGAGGTTTACGACACGGTATGTGCCGCTGTCGAAAAGGCGCGCAGCGGCGGCGGCCCGACTCTGATCGAGGCGATGACCTACCGCACCTGCGGTCACTACCAGCTCGATCCAGGCATCGGCAGCTATCGAACCAAGGAGGAGGTCCAGGAATGGAAGGACAAGTCGCCGATCATCCGGTTTGGCGCCGTTCTGAAGAAGAGAAAGATCTGCACGGCCAAAGATCTCAAAACGATTGAGCAGGAGGCGGCTGACCTGGTGGCTGCAGCAAAAGAATTTGCGCTTGCTGGGCCTGAGCCGAAGCCGGAAGATGTCTCCCGAGGAGTGTTCGCCTGATGGAAATGACCTACAGCGAAGCTGTAAAAGATGCGATCCGCATGGAGATGCGGCGCGACACTGAAGTGGTGATGTTCGGCGAGGATATCGCCCACCACGGCGGCATGATGCAGGTCACCAAGGGCCTGCTCGAAGAGTTCGGCGACAAGAAGATGATCGATACGCCGATCTCAGAATCTGGGTTTATCGGCATGGGCATCGGTGCAGCGCTGCGTGGCGTGCGCCCGGTAATCGAGCTGATGTTCTTCGATTTTGCGCTGGTGGCGATGGACCAGATCCAGAACCAGCTGGCAAAGACGATCTATATGTCTGGCGGGACCGTTCAGCTTCCGCTGACGATCCGAACCCAGGGCGGCGGCTGGAAAGGTGCAGCGGCACAGCACTCGCAGATGCTGGAGGCTCTTTTCGTGCATGTCCCCGGAATCAAGGTCGTGACGGCCAGCACTCCGGCAGATGCCAAGGGTCTGCTCACCTCATCGATTCAGGACAACAGCCCAGTGCTGTTTGTGGAGCATAAGCAGCTCTACGGCATCAAGGGCGAGGTTCCGGAAGGCGACTACACGGTTCCGATCGGCAAGGCGGACGTCAAGCGAAGCGGCAAAGACCTGACGATCTTCAGCTACTCCTACTGCGTCCACATGGCGCTCGAAGCGGCCGAGAAGCTCGCTGCAGAAGGCATCGATGCTGAAGTGGTCGATCTTCGGACTCTGAATCCGCTCGATTTCGATACAGTGGCTGAGTCGGTCTCCAAAACCCACCGGGCGATGGTCGTTCACGACAGTCACGCTCGGTGCGGCATCGGTGCTGATCTTGCGGCACAGATTCAAGAAAAGCTGTTTGACGAGCTCGACGCTCCGGTGCTGCGCGTCTGCGGTCTCGATTCTCCCGTGCCGTTCAGCGGTGTACTTGAAGAGGTCATGCTGCCGAGCGTCGGCAGGGTTGTCTCAACCGCGAAGGAACTGGTGAGCTGATGCGTTTGGCCGGACAGGTCGCGATTGTCACTGGTGCTGCTCAAGGCATCGGCAAGGCGATCGCGGAAGCCTATGCGGCCGAAGGCGCAAGAGTCGCCGTTCTCGACCTGAATCTTGAAGCAGCTGCTGCCGTTGCCGAGTCAGTCGGCGGCATCGCAGTGCGCTGCGATATCGGCGATCTGGAAGGGCTGAAGGGCGTCTTTGATGAGGTCGTTGAGAAGCTCGGCGTGCCTAACCATTTGGTTAACTGTGCGGGGATCTGTACGACCGTGCCCTTGGAACAGGAGGACTTTTCCAACTGGACTAAGACCTTTCAGATCAATGTTCATGGCTCGTTCTTTCTTTCCCAGCTCTGTGCTGAAAGGATGAAAGAGCTTGGCGGCGGCACGATCTTGAACATGGCGAGCATGTCTTCGTTCCTGCCCAAAAAGGAGCAGGCCGCCTATGGTGCGAGCAAAGCGGCGATCGTCAGTATGACGCGCTCTTGTGCACTCGTTTGGGCTCCGGACAACATCCGCGTCAACGCGCTGGCGCCTGGCCTGATCCGCACGCCGATGATGGAGGGCAACTTCAATCGCAGGGCGGCTATGCAGGGCATCAGCTTTGAAGAGGCTCTGCAGCCGATGCTCGATCAGATTCCGCTCGGCAAGGTCGGCACGCCAGAAGAGGTGGCCAAAACCGCACTGTTTTTTGCGTCGGACGAATCGAGCTATATCACCGGCCAGACCCTTGAGGTCTGCGGCGGCATCTTGATGAGGTGATCATGAGTTTCACAGGGATTTGGCACACAAGTTTTACGGTTGATGACATCGAAAAGTCGATCGAGTTCTACTGCGATCTTCTCGGCATGGAGCTGGTTCATCGCCAGCAGCAGGCCAACGAGTACACGTCGAAACTGGTCGGCTACCCGAACGCTGATCTAAAGGTGGCCATGCTCCGGCTGCCAGGTGCGTTTGTCGGCCCCTCGAACCACCATTTCGAGCTGGTCGAGTATGTGAACCCTAAAGGTGAGCCTGCTGGCACGGAGACCAACCGAGCCGGCTCTCCCCACCTCTGCTTTGTGACCGACGATATCCACGGCGACTATGAGAGGCTCTCAGCTGCGGGCGTGCGGTTCAAGGCGCCAGCGCCGATCGCAATTGAGGCCGGTGTCAACAAGGGCGGATTCACCGTTTACTTCCTCGATCCAGACGACATCACTCTTGAGATGCAGCAGCCTCCGGCTGGCCGTATATGGGGCAGTGTCGACGGTGTCGAAATCGAACGGCCATGAGCCTGAAGATCGCCGTCCGAGACTGGTCTGCCTTTGAGCGTGCGATCGGCTCGCACATCGAGGCATGGAGCGGCGATGCGGAGTTTGTCTCCTTCGACATTGGTGAGCATGAACTGCGGTTTGTCTCGGGCTCCGATCCCGGCGACTTTGACCTGTTTCTTTCGGTGACCGACTGGATCCCGGAAGGCGCCAAAAATGGCGCGTTTGTTGACTTGACCTCGCGGTTTGAAGATGACCCTCCTGTAGGATGGCCAGAGGGCTGGCACAAGGCGATGCACCAATTGGTGGAATTCGACGGAGCCGTCTGGGGGCTGCCGTATCACGACGGGCCTCAAGTGCTGCACTACAGGAAAGATCTGTTCGAGGACCCTGAAGAGCAGCAGCGGTTTAAGGATCTTTCAGGATTTGACCTGAGGCCGCCGAAATCTTGGCCCGAGTTCCTTGATGTTGCGGTCTACTTCACACGTCCCCTTGAAGGTCTTTGGGGAGCCTGTATGGGGGCCTATCCAGACGGCCACAACAACGTGTACGACTTCCTGGTCCACCTGTGGAGCCGAGGCGGCGAGCTGCTGACGGATGGGCGTCCCAGTTTTGCCAGCAGGGAGGGTGAAGAGGCGCTGCAGTTTATGCACAACCTGGTGCATGTTAACCAGGTGGTTGAAAAGACATGCCTCGACTTGAACAGCGTCGAGTCGGGTGACTATTACGCCAGCGGCCGCGCCGCGATGATGTGGAACTGGTCCGGTTTCGCAGTGACAGCCGAAGAACCGGACTCTCAGATTAGAGGACTCAATGCCTGCTCGATGATGCCGAAAGGAAGAGGGAAGAGGGGGCGCTCGGTATCGCTCAATGTGTTCTGGGCGATGACGATCTTGAGCAGCTCGAAGAACCAGGATGAGGCGTGGGAGTTCTTTAAGCACATCGCTCAGGCCGAAATGGATGTGGTGACGACCGAAAGCGGCTGCAGCGGGGTTCGCTTGTCGACTTGGCAGAACCCGGAGATTCAGAGCCGTCTGCCTGCCTACCAGCTGATGGAGCCGACACACGAAAACAGCCAGATTCTGCCCCGCATCCCCGAGTACCCTGCGATCAACAGTGCGATCAGCGATGCTGTTGCAGCCGTCATGAAGCAGGAGATGCGCCCGCAGGAAGCGCTGCAAAAGGCTCAGAATAGAGCAGAGGAGATCCTGGCCGGATGAGCAGCTTCAATCAGACCCCCAAAATGCCACAGCGGCCGCGTCCAATCTGCGCGATCGGAGCAGGGGGAATCATGCGGCATGCCCATCTGCCGGCCTACGATCTGGCTGAGTTTCCGGTCGTCTCGGTTTTCGATGTCAACCCAGAGTCGGCGGAATCACTTGCACTTGATTTCGGCATCAAGACGGTCAGCGAATCTGTCGGCCACATGGTAGACCAGTTCGGAACTGATGTTGTTTACGACCTCGCGACACCGGCAAGTCACGTATCTGCCATCCTGCGCGTGCTGCCAGACCAAGCATCCG
Organism: Fimbriimonadia bacterium; assembly: GCA_029824495.1. Taxonomy (GTDB): domain Bacteria; phylum Armatimonadota; class Fimbriimonadia; order Fimbriimonadales; family Fimbriimonadaceae; genus JALGXY01. The sequence continues at coordinate 1,406 of JALGXY010000337.1, read as the reverse complement.
TTTTGATCCAGAAGCCTATGGGTGAAGACCTGGCACAGGCCGATGAAATTTTGGAGGTCTGCCGTGAAAAACAGCTCCGCGCTGCCGTGAATTTCCAGCTTCGCACGGCTCCCTATTCACTGGCAGCAAGAGACATCATCGCCCAGGGGCTGATCGGCGATGTCCTTGAGATTGAAGCGAAGGTCTGTGTGCACACGCCTTGGGAGATTTGGGATTTCCTCGAATTGGCTCCCCGGATGGAGATCGTCTACCACTCGATCCACTATCTCGACCTGATTCGCAGTCTGATCGGCGACCCGGTCAACGTCAAAGCGAATACGATCAAGCATCCGCTCTCGCCCAATCTTCACTCTTCGCGGTCGGCAATCATCCTCGAATACAACAATAATCTGCGGGCGTTGGTGAACACCTATCACGGGCACAAGTGGGGCACGCAGGAGCAGGAGAGCTACATTAAGATCGAGGGCACAAAGGGCGCGATCAAGTTCCAAATGGGCCTCAATATGAACTATCCAGACGGGCTTGAGGATTGGCTGATCTGGACCAACGATGAGCAGTCAGATTGGCAGAAAGTGCCGCTGACAGGCTCCTGGTTCCCGCACGCATTCATCGGGACAATGGCAGGCGTTCAGCCCTTGTCGAAGAGTGCTACAACAGCGCTGGCTAGACCATCAACCCGTAAAAGTCGATCGCTGTCCCGCCGAGGATCCGAGCCTGTTCGTCCTGAGAAAGGTGCTCGATCAGCGACTCTGTGGCGGCCATTGTCTTCGCATAAGAACCTGCCGGGAGGCAGACGGGCCAGTCGGAGCCGACCATCAGCCGCTGAGGACCAAAGCACTCCAGAACGTGGTCAACATAGGGCTTGAGAGCAGCTGGCGACCAGGTCTCCCAATCTGCTTCGAACGACATGCCCGAGAGTTTGCAGGTCACATTTTCGCACTTGGCCAGCTCGGCGATATCGGCGCGCCAAGGGTCGAGCAGACCCTCGCGAATGTTCGGCTTTGAGATGTGATCCAACACGAACGGCTGGTTTGGGAATGCTCGGGCAAAGTCGATCGCTTCGGGAAGCTGGTGGTGGAACGTCAGGATATCGTAAGTGAGTCCTCGCTCTTCCAGCAGCCCGATGCCTCGACGAAAATCATCGCGGGCCAAGAACCCAGAGGGCTCGCCTTGGACGATGTGCCGCACGCCGCAGAGCCGAGGGTGCTCCAGATACCTGTCGAGCTGTTCGCCTGCGTCATCTGAGCAGAGGTCGACCCAGCCGACAACGCCTAAGACTGTGTCGAACACGTCCGAGAGGTGGAGCAGCCAGCCGGTCTCTTGCAGGGTCTGAGGAGCCTGAACTGCCACCGAGCCTCGGTAGCCAGCTTCCTCGAGCAACGGGTTCAAATCTTGAGGGCGAAAAT
>JALGXY010000336.1 GCA_029824495.1 Fimbriimonadia bacterium | reverse complement strand
GGTCAGAACCAAGGTAGCTCTCAGGCTTAATCCGGTTCTGATCCAAGTTCCGGCGGGCATGACGCTCAACGTCAAATGAGACGGTCACCTGAGTCGCCTTGGTCGGAGATGAGGCCGAAACATAGACCATCCGGTTGCCATGTTTCAGATCGCTGGAGATCCTGTGATCATGGGGAGACTTGACTTTGAGTTGGGAGATCTTCTGGAGAGAAGTATCAGAGGGAATCGGAACCCAGATCTCAAGCGGTCCAATTGCTGCAGTCGGCGACTCGACTCGTGCAGTAAATGTGAAGCGCGTTTTCAGTGAGTCTGGCGCAGCCTGCGCCAGAAGAATGGAAGCTGTCAGGGCGAGGGCTGACATCGGCAGCACCTCCAGTATTTGGCAATCATTGTTTAACCGAGCGAACACAGTCTGCGTTCACCTGTAGAGAGTAACGAAGCAACGGGCCAAAAAGTTCTGCTTTCGCTCAACAAACTCTCGATACAACAGCGGATCGGCAGGTGCGCCTGGGCCGGTGGCAACACGGCTCAAATCCGGACAGTAAACTGGCTGAATGCTCGCCCCTCTTTTGGCTGCAGTCCTGCTCGCCGACGGCACAGCAACGACCCAGAGTTTTGACGGCTCAGGCACACCCTACGCCCTCACGTTTCAGGAGGCACGCAGAGTCAGACCAGTCTCGGGCGGACAGCTCTATCTGCTCAGCCCGTTTCAAAAAAACACCACGAACGCGATCGGTTTTGACCGCACAGCAGAGGGCCTCCACCAAAAGGTCAAAGTAAGCTTCGACCTGGAGATCAGCAAGGGCAGAGAGGGCGTCGGTTTCGCCCTGCTCAGCACTAAGGACCACGGCACGACAGGTGAAGCACCGGAAGTCGAGGCGTGGGAGGAGCCGAATCTCAAAGGCTCATTCGGAGTCGGATTCGACATCTCCAACCCGCCGACCAAAGACTGGTTCGATGAGCATGGCAATGTCTATGGCAGACCGGAGCGCGAGGTCAGCCTCCACTGGGACGGCATCGAACAGTTCAACAAGCGCACCTCATTCGAGTTTCGTGGCACCGGCGTGATCCCAGTTGAGATCCTGGTCGAACAGACGACCGGCGGCAGCTTGGTCTCGGTCACGATGCGCGGCAACCGAGTTTACGACCAGCAGTTTGTTGCCGAAATGCACCCGTATGAGGCGAGAGCAGCGTTTGGCGGTCGAGCCAGCGAGCAGAACGCCGAAGCGACCGTCGACAACATCAGTATTGAGTGGCTCGAGCCGAGCCAAACTCCGCCCATTCCGACCCGTGTGCCGGTGATGGACAAGCAGGTCGTGAATGGTGGAAAGCAGACAACATCAGCGACGGCCCGCTTCCCTAAATCGAACGACCACATCGGTCGCGCCGTTCTCACGCTCAGTCTTGACGAGACCCCACAGGGCATGGACGAATGGGACCGGCGCGCCACGATCCGAATCTACGACGACAAGGGCGAAGCGTTTGAGCTGGTTCGATACATGACGCCGTTTGAACGATCCTGGACCTGGAAGACCGACATCACCGACTACCTGCCGCTCCTCAAAGGCGAGAAGAAGATCGAAACTTGGGTCGAGACCTGGACACAGGGATTTGCAGTCAGCATCGACGTCGACCTCTACCCTGGCCCGATCGAATATCGACCTGTCGAGATCCGCAACCTGTGGAACGGCTATTGGGAGATCGGAAACAAGGACAAGCCTTTCGAATCGCACACAGGGCCAACGGATGTCGCTGTCCCTGCCGGAACAGACAAGACCGCAGTTCGAATTGTTGCCACCGGGCATGGCATGTCCCCTAACCGAGACAATGCGGCCGAGTTCATGCCGATCAGGCGGTGGCTGACCGTCAATGGCCAGAGCTGGTCCAACCTGCTCTGGAACACCGATGTCTATCTCAACCCGGTCCGGCCTCAAGGCGGAACCTGGAAGTTTGATCGTGCCGGCTGGGGGCCGGGATCTATCAGCGAACCGTGGAAGACAGAAATCTCGAGCTGGATCAAACCGGGCGAATCCGCGAAGATCTCCTATCGGCTGGAGAACTGGGAGAACACAACTCGAAACCCTGGCTACCCTGCTTCTCACATGTTCGCCTCGCAGATCGTGTTTTATAGGCGGTCTTGATGGGTGCGCTCAGGCCGGGCTTTATGGCAGGATAGAAACGTCATGAAAAGACTGGTGTGGATGGCAGGCCTTGCAGGCCTCATTCTGGCCGGATGCACAGGCGGCAATGG
>JALGXY010000335.1 GCA_029824495.1 Fimbriimonadia bacterium | reverse complement strand
CGCTACAGCCAAAATCAAGGCTGACGGCACATCGACGCTTCTCGGCGGAAACTGCGCCGGCATCATCACTCCTGGCGAATGCAAGATGGGCATCATGCCCGGCCACATTTTCACCCCAGGTCCGATCGGGCTGGTCAGCCGCTCCGGCACCCTGACCTATGAAGTTGTCTGGGAGCTGACAAGAGCCGGCCTCGGCCAGACCACCTGTGTCGGAATTGGAGGAGATCCGATCATCGGCACTCGATTCATCGACACCCTCAAACTGTTCGAAGCAGACCCAGCGACCAAGGCCGTTGTTATGATCGGCGAGATCGGCGGTACAGACGAAGAGGCAGGAGCCGAGTACATCAAGAACCACATGACCAAACCGGTCGTCTCGTTCATCTCCGGCCGCACAGCCCCTCCCGGAAAACGAATGGGCCATGCTGGCGCCATCATCTCCGGCGGCAAAGGCACTCCTCAAGCAAAGGTGGATGCTCTGCTGGATGCAGGAGCGAAGGTGGCTGATAGAACCAGCGAAGTGCCGGACCTGGTCAAAGAAGTTCTCGGCGCAGCCGTCTGAGCTGATCATGCTCGAACCGGTCCGCTATTTCGACAACGGCGCAACCACAAGAATCGATCCTCGAGTTCTTGAGGAGATGATGCCCTGGCTGCGTGAAGACTTCGGAAATGCGAGCTCGATGCACATCTGGGGCCGCAAGGCGATGGCTGCTGTCGATGAGGCGCGCGAGCGCTGCGCCACGCTGATCGGCGCTGAGGACCCAGAGGAGATCTTCTTCACCTCTGGCGCAACCGAGAGCAACAACTGGGTTTTGCAGCGATGCGGCTCTTTTGCGGCGAGTCCGTTTGAACACTCTTCGGTGCGAGCGCTTGTCGAGGAACTGCCCGAAGGGCATCGTCTGCCGAACAGTGGGTGGAGCGTTGGCACACCAGAACAGTCAGTCGATCTGATCAGTGTCATGGCTGTCAACAGCGAAATGGGCTGTATTGTCTCTCGCCCTAAGTTTTCTGGTCTCGTCCATTCCGACGTGACGCAGGGCGCAGGCAAGGTGCCGATCTCATTAGAGGGCATCGACTACGCCAGTTTCAGCAGTCACAAAATGTCCGGCCCGAAGGGGGTAGGCGGCCTCTATATGAAGTCAGGCCGCGAACTAGAGCCGCTGATTTATGGCGGTGGCCAGGAGCGCGGACTGAGATCGGGAACGCTCAATGTTTCGGGGATTATCGGGTTCGGTGCAGCTGCGAAGCTGGCTCATGACGACTTTGAGTCGAATCGCGCCCATGTGTCCGAACTGCGGAATATTGTCAAGCAGGAGCTGGCTCAGGTGCCCGACGTGCGGTGCAACGACCACGTAGACCAGTCTCCCTTCACATTGAGCCTCAGTTTCTACAAGCTGGTGGGCGAGACACTTGTGATCGAGATGGATGCTCGCGGGTGGGCGATCAGTGCCGGCTCAGCCTGCTCTTCCGGCTCTCAGACCGTCAGTCCGGTTCTGGTCTCGTTGGGAATCACTGACGATTGGGCCCGCGGCACGGTGCGGATGAGCTTCTCGAAATGGAACACGAAAGAGTCTGCTGCAGCAATGGCCAAGGACCTGGCCGAATGCGCCAGACGGCTCCAGTCTCTGAATTGAGTTTGAGATTCTGGGGCTGGCGCACGAGGCCTCATCAACGAATTTTGACTTTTTTCGGCCTTATGTCCTGATCGTGCAGCGTACCGGCCACCACAGCCGTCGAATAAAATTGGTGCCTTAGAGGAATGATCTAAAGTGCCTACGACGTTGGCCAATGAGACCATGAAGCTTGACTTCTGGCACGAATTCTGATACTTTTGAATCCTTTGGGCCACGTCAAGCCTCTAAGTCACCGTCGACCTAGGCAGAAGGATAAAGCCTGTCAAAAGCTGGGATGCAAACAAAAGTGAGACGCGGAAAAGCAATTACTGTCCGAACCCACAGCCGTCATGCGTTCATGGACGCCTCGAAGCACATGCTCGAGGACGAAAATGAGCCGCAAGATGACGATCTTCTAGATCTTGAAGAAGAAGAGGAAGAGGAGGAGCAGAAGGGCGATTCAGAAGAGCTTGAAATGTGGATGCGGCAGACACGCCGCGCCCACCTGCTGACTCCTGCTCAAGAAGAAGACCTCGCCAAGAAAGTTCAGGCCAAAGATTTGGCTGAACAGGACAAGTGGGAAAAGGTCGCGGAACTCGTCTTCCCTGACAGCCCCAACCACGAATTCACGGACTTTGAAAG
>JALGXY010000334.1 GCA_029824495.1 Fimbriimonadia bacterium | reverse complement strand
AGATGGGAGCCCCGTCTTCATCGACACTCTCTCCTTCGAAAAACTGGTGGATGGCGAGCCTTGGATTGCGTATAAACAGTTCTGCCAGCACTTTCTCGGTCCGATTCTGCTCATGGCTCAGACCAGCGTCTCATTAGGGCAGCTCTCCCGGCTCTTTCTTGATGGCGTTCCGCTCGATCTTGTCAGCAGCCTGCTGCCGAAGAAGACGAAGTTCAACCCCTTTCTGGCATCCCATATTCACCTTCATGCGAAGGCGCAGACCGACACGTCGCAAGATGACAGCCGAGGCAAGACCGCTCGCGTCAGCATGGCTGGCCTGATCGGGCTAGTCGACAACCTAGCCTCGATAATCAGCAAATCGGAGTGGACGCCTGCCGGTACGACTTGGGCGAACTATTACGATGAGACAAACTACTCTGACGACTCGATGAACGCCAAAAAGGAGGCGGTCTCCAGCTTCCTTGGTCAGGTCAAGCCCGAACCGACAGTTGTTTGGGACCTCGGTGCGAACAACGGTGAGTTTGCGCGTCTCGCCACCTCGCAGGGAATCAATACGGTCGCTTGGGATATCGACCCGGCGGCTGTAGAGAAGAACTATCGTCTGTGACGAGCCGGCAATGACACCAAGATGCTTCCGCTTGTTCAGGATTTGACGAACCCTAGCCCGGCACAGGGCTGGGCTCATTCAGAGCGCGAGTCTCTGCAGCAGCGCGGCCCGGCAGACGCGATCTTGGCGCTCGCGCTGATCCACCACATCGTTGTGGGCGGCAACGTTCCTTTAAGCAGTGTTGCGGACTACTTTTCTCAGCTTGGGAAGTGGCTGATCATCGAGTTCGTGCCGAAAGAGGATTCGCAGGTGAAGAAGATGCTGGCCAACCGAGAGGACGTCTTCTATGATTACGATATAGACGGCTTTGTCAGCGCATTTGAAGAGTGCTTCGAGATTGTTGAGAAGCTGCCCATTTCGTCGACTGAGCGCACTCTGTTTCTGATGAAAAGTCGAAGGCACTGATGAAGAAGCCGCGGCCGATCCACCCGATTCTTTTTGCCGCTTTCCCAGTCCTTTCGCTGTTCGCGGCAAATCTAGATTACGTCTATCTGTACGATCTCTGGCGGCCTCTGATCGTGATGATGCTCGTCGCTGGCTTGGTCTGGCTTGTCGCCTCTCGGTTCACCAAGGAGTCGGCAAAGTCGGCAGCAGGAATTACGTTTCTCCTGATTGCGATGTTTGGGATTGGATTCTTTAAGGATGGAATCACCGGTGGCCTCGGCAAAAATATCTACTTCTTCCTCTCTGTGCCTGTTGCTGTGGCGGTTGGCTTTCCGCTGGGACAGAGATTTAAGCCGCCAATGCTGAAGAAGTTTGGCCCGGTCGGTCTGGCTTGGGTGCTCTGTTTTTTGCTGAGCTATCTGCTGTTCCATGCTAAGTTTGGTGAAGAAGCAGTCTTCCTGTCTGGCTGGCTGTTTCTGATGGCGCTTGCGGCGATGGCCGGGTTCCGAATGAAGAAGGGAGTCGAACAGGCCACAACCCTTCTGAACGTGGTAGGGATCATTTTGGTCGCCCAGCCGTTGATCACCTTTTCTGTTGCTGGTCTGGGTTCCAATGGCAGAGCTCCTTCGACCGAAAAAGTGGCCGTCTCTCAAGATCTGAGTCGTGATCTGCCTGACATCTACTACTTCGTTCTTGATGGATATGGACGAGATGATGTGCTGCGTGACATGTATGGGATGGGGGAAGGGGATCCTCTTGCTGCGGGGCTGAGCGAACGCGGCTTCTATGTTGCAGAGGAGTCTCGTGCGAACTACACTCAGACTCTGCTTTCGATCGGCTCCACTTTGAACATGGACTACGTTCCCGCGCTGATAGATGTCGACGAACGGGCACATTCGCGCAGCGTGTTGAGAGACCTGACGAATCAGAATCTGGTCGCGGAGCAGCTCCTGTCGAGTGGGTATCAGTACATCTCGGTCGTGACTCAAAAGGAGCTGCTTCCAACCTCTTCAGCGCATGCCACGATGGAAGATGGACACGGCCGAACACTGCTGGAAGAGACCTTGATCAGCAAGACGCCACTGTCGGGCACTCAGCTTGCGCAATGGGGCTCCAGCAGCCAGCGTCGTAGAGTGCTCGGTGTCTACCGAAATCTCGATTCGCTCAAACCGGTCGGCAGCCCACGATTTGTGTTTGTCCATGTGGTTTCGCCGCACCCGCCGTTTGTTTTCAACGCTGATGGTTCAGAGCGGGTGGGCGGCTCTGGAAT
>JALGXY010000333.1 GCA_029824495.1 Fimbriimonadia bacterium | reverse complement strand
CGGATGGTGGTTTCTGCCTCGCCAAGACCGCACAAATCGGTGGGGGCACTCCCAGATCGTTCTGCCGCTTGACAGTAAGTTTAGAGGCGAGTCAGTCAGAGTCACAATCGACCCTCCGTCTGGCACTCCTCTCTGGAATTTCAGCACTTTTGCAGTTTTTTCCGTGAACGCTCTTTAGGCGACCCTCAGCCCAGCCGATAATGAACCTGCAGCAAAGGTGCATTTATGCCTCTTCAGTTCATCGGCTATCTTCTCATCAGCTTCGTCGGAGCATTCGTGCTCACGACGATCGTCTCGCTGTTTCGAAAGATCAAAGATGACAACAAGAAGACCTGGCATATCCTTGCCATCTTCTTTGTTCTCGTCGGGCTGGCGCCTTACGGCTGGGCTGAATACGTAACAAATCAGCACGGCAAGGACATGAATGAGGCGATCGAGTCTGCTCTGATCGATGCAGAGATCGATGGCCCGATTGTCTACTACAAGGTCATGAGCTCCAACGAAAGCACGGCAAGAGTGGTTGTCGTTGCCCGAGAAGTCTCTATCTGGGGTGACAGGGAGCGGACCGTCGTTTCGCTCGATCTTGAATCTGACGACGAAGGCTGGTTCGCCACGTCCTACAAAATCGTCAACTCATTCCAGCGGGGCAAGGACGAATCGACCTTCCCTCCCTACTGGTAAAATTCCGCGCATGACGCTCCGCGAGGTGCTCCATGCTCATATCCCCGTCTTGGACGAAGCGAGTACTGTTCGTGATGCCGTCGACAAGATGGACATCTACCAGCTCCCCGCACTGGTGGTGGTCGATCAGAATCGCGCACCAATCGGAGTCGTCACCGAAGGCGACCTCTGCCGCGTAATCTCTCAAGAGGGGCGGCTCGTCTCTCTCAGCGAAGAGCCTGCGTTCCAGTTTGCATCCAAGGAGCCGATTTCAGCCAGACCCAGTATGGAGATCAGCGATGCCCTGCACATGATGATTTCTCAGGGGCTGACCGTACTGCCAGTCGTCGATGATGGACGCCTGTCGGGAATCGTTCTGCGCGTCGATCTGATGCAGTCGATGATGATGGACGCGGCGTTAAAGGCGTAGACTAGAACCGATGCTCGAAGAAGGCCAACCATTCCCCGCCTTTTCTCTGCCTGATCAGGACGGCAGAGTCTGGACAAATGAAGATCTTAAGGGTCACGAAGCCGTGATCTTCTTCTATCCCAAAGATATGACCACCGGGTGCACGATCGAAGCATGCGAGTTCACCGAAAGAGTCCCTGATTTCGGAGATATCCCGGTTTTGGGGGTCAGCCCCGATTCGCCGAAGCGCCACCAGAAATTCATCGAAAAGGAGAGTCTTAACTTGACCTTGCTGGCCGATGAAGAGAAGGCTCTTCTGGAAGCGAGCGGCCTCTGGATTGAGAAATCGATGTATGGCCGCAAGTACATGGGCGTCGACCGAACGACGGTTCTGATCGATGCTGATGGGGTCATCAAGACGATCTGGCGCAAGGTTAAGCCACCTGGCCATGCTGCTGAAGTCCTCGCCTCAGTTCAATAGGCGGCGGTAGAATCGCGCCGATGGCGGGCAAACCGACCGCACCAGGTCTCATCAAAATGAAGGCAGACGGTCAGAAGATCGTCTGTGTCACGGCCTATGACGTCCTCTCCGGCGCCTTGGCGGACGCTTCAGGCGCTGACCTTATTCTGGTTGGAGACTCTGTCGGCAACGTCGTCATGGGGCTGGACACCACCATTCCGGTCGGCATGGATGAGATCCTGCATCATCTGGAAGCCTGCCGACGAGGTGTTGAACGAGCGCTCTTGATGGCTGACCTCCCATTCGGCTCCTATCAGGTCTCGGTTGAGGATGCTGTTGAGGCCGCCGTTGAGCTGGCAAAGACCGGCGCAGAGGCTGTCAAGCTCGAAGGTGCCTACACCGACGAGATTGCTGCGATCGACAAAGCGGGCATCCCCGTTATGGGCCATGTCGGCATGACACCGCAGTCCGTCAACGCATTCGGCGGATTCCGAGTTCAGGGGCGCGGAGACACCGGCACAGCTGTTCTTGATGCTGCCAAGCGAATCGAAGATGCAGGCGCGTTCGGCATTGTTCTTGAGCTGATCCCCGCCGACCTTGCCGGGAGGATCACCGAAGCTCTCGACATTCCCACGATCGGCATCGGTGCTGGTCCTCAATGCGACGGGCAGATTCAGGTTTTTCATGACATTCTCGGTCTGCAGACCGAAGTGTTTAAGCACGCCAAGGTCTATG
>JALGXY010000332.1 GCA_029824495.1 Fimbriimonadia bacterium | reverse complement strand
CAGCATATCTCCCGCCTTCACAGGTGCGGCAACGATCGGGTTTTCGAGCGGATAATCATCGCAGATCTGCCAGTCGCGAACGTTGAAGTGAGGCACGGCGCCCTCTTTGTGGCGGCCAGCGATAAAGTGCATACAGCCGTTGTCTAGATCCGCATCGTCGAGGGCGATCCAGATTCCAATGACCTTGGTCTCTTCGGGCAGGTTGAAGTAGGCCTGATCTTGGTGCCACGGCTTTTCTCGGCCGATATGCGGGGGCTTAAACAGAGCCATGTCCTGAAAGAGCTGAGGCACACCGCCCAAGCCCTGTTGAACCCAACTCAGGAGGTCATCGTCGACCGACATCGCCTGCAGATCAGGGTGCTGCTGCACAAAATTCATCAATTTGCGGCAGGCATCAAGTCTCTCATCACCTGTCACCTGCTCCAGGTCGGCTTCAGTCTTGGCCTCAAAGGCGAGTTCGGCTCGGCCGTCATCCTCGATGCCATTCTCAACCAAGTAGGAGAGTGCATCTTTCATTGTCTGGATCCGATCTGGAGAGAGGGCGCCTTCAACGCGAAGAAACCCATCGCGGTCGAGCTTCTCAAAATCTTCTGGCTTCGGATCTCTAAAGTCAGCGGCGAAATCATCTACTCGCGCGGCAGCGTAGACCTCGGCAGGACAGCCTGGATCAACGACCGAATCCACGATGTAGAACGAGCGCGGCATAGTGCGAGTTTAGCTGAATTGAAACTCGGGCGAAGCGAAAAGAATCGGCAAGACCGTCAGGCAGACGCCGACAGAATTCTGCAGCCTTATTCTTCCGCCTGATGCCTTGGCAGCTGCATCGACGAGGGTCTGCTTCTTATCGCCGAGCTTAGCGCCGCCAAATCGCTCCAGAAGGGCGTCTACTGCCTTTTCCGGATCAGACTGCTGCCCCAGCCATTCGTGGGCTGTATTGAGGCGCTGCTGTCGATTCGGAGGGAATCCACTAAAGAGCCTCGGCGCCCATTTCATCCGCTCAACCATAGTTGCGCTGCTGATCCAGGAGTCGCCGCCTGCCCAGCCAGAGACGTCAGGCGGGAACATCAGGTCCATTCCCATCGACTTCATACCGACAGCTGCAGAAGAGGCGGCGGGCGCTGCCCGGAATCCTCGATTCTCCTCCGAATCCACTGCAGTCTTCAGGATCGTCTCCATGGCTCCAGAAGCCCTCATTGACCCGATACAGAAGCTGCAGGGATCTTTGATGACGCCGAGGGCTGCTTTGTCGGAGTAGAACTCCTCCGACTCCATGATCGCCTTGACCAGCACTCGGATCGACAGACCGGAGACGTAGAACTTCTCAGTCAGAGTCTCTAGCAGACGAACTGAGGGGTTGGGATAGGCAAAGAACTCCCACATTTTCAGAGCGATATAGCGCGCTGTCTGCTTCTCTTTGCAGAGGATGTCGAGAATGTCGTCGCCATCAAAATTGCCCCGCCTGCCCAGTACGGTCTTCTCATCCGCATCGTGGTCTCGCTGGATGTTCATGAATCGAGCGTTGCCAACCGGCCGTGCTCGCCTGCGCATCTGCCTGCCCTGACCGACCCCGAAGTTCCAGCCAGTAAATGCTCTGGCAGCCTCAAGAATGTCCTCTTCTGTGTAGTGCCCCACCCCAAGTGTGAAGAGCTCCATCACTTCGCGTGCAAAGTTCTCGTTCGGTCTGCCCTTGACATTGAGGTTATTGTCAAGCCAGTAGATCATCGCCGGGTCTTTGCTGACAGCTCCCAAGAGATCTCTGAATGAACCGAGACAGTTGCGGCGCAGCAGATTGATGTGCTTGTACATCGTGGGCGGAATGTCGACCTTTTGAGCGCTTGTAGCGAAGTGGTCATGCCAAAAGATGGTCATCCGCTGCTCGAGCGGTCGATTCGTAACCAGAAGCCTGGTCAGCCAGATCCGTTGAAAGCCCAGAACATTGATGTTGCCGTTGTTGTTGGCAAACGACTTGATGTTGATGTCGTCGAAGGGGTCGACTCTCGATTCATAGTCAAGCAGCCGCTCGATGGTCTTTTTGTGGCCACCTTCTGCGTACTCCTCCAGCTCTTGTGGACTGGCTCCAAGCCCGAAGCGGTTGAGGAGATGGGCGGACTTTTCCTTCTCCGTCGTGATCATCATCGACTTTATTGACGAATTGGCGTGAGAAGTGTTCAGACAAAGAAATAGACCCGAGCTGAATCAGCTCGGGTCTCCGAAATAGAATTCTCAAGAACTGCCGCGGATTACTCTTCCTTGGCGTTGGTGGCGT